>JAPLSP010000451.1 GCA_026398575.1 Candidatus Sumerlaeota bacterium
AAGCGGCAGCAAGCAACCGCACTCCAAATGCTGGCGCCCCGCCTATCCGCATTTGCAAGTATTAGCGCTCAGCATAATGGTTTCCCTATCACTATTGCGCGCCGGCGAAGGATTCGCGTCGGAAACGATGTGGGATATGAAGGCGCTTTCCATTCCCCCTGCGATGGTTCCCGCCGAGGGATTCAAAGCGCCGGGCATGAAAGCGATTTTTTATGACGGGCTTCCTTTCAAAGGCAAGCCGACGCGCGTCTTCGCGTGGCTGGGACTGCCCGCCGCTACCACCGATACGGCGATAGCCTCCGCGGCGCCCAAGCAGAAATATCCCGGAATTGTTTTAATCCACGGCGGCGGCGGAACAGCTTTCCCTGAATGGGTTCAGCTCTGGACCGCGCGCGGCTATGCGGCCATCGCGATGGACACCTGCGGTTGCACGGCGGGTGAGCAGAATGCCAAACCCCCACGCCATGAGATGGCTGGGCCGGCGGGGGGCATATGGGATCAGATGGATTGGCCGCGCGAAGATCAATGGCCTTATCATGCCGTCGCGGACGTCATCCTCGCGAATTCGCTCCTGCGCTCGCTCCCGGAAGTGGATCCCGAGCGCGTGGGCATGACCGGCATTTCATGGGGCGGCTACTTGACGTGCATCGTCGCGGGCGTGGATTCACGCTTCAAATTCGCCGTGCCGATCTATGGCTGCGGAGATTATCCAGAGACCATTTTTCAGGAAGACATTGCGCGTCTGGGAAAAGAAAAAGCCGATCGCTGGATGCGGTGGTGGGAGCCGTCGCTTTACCTGAAAGACGCCGCGATGCCGATGCTGTGGGTGGACGGCAGCAACGACTTCGCCTACTGGTTTCCCGCGCTGCAAAAATCCTATCGCCTCCCGAGCGGACCGCGAACGCTGTGCATTCGCTTGCGCATGCCGCACGGTCACGGCGGACCGGGCGAAAAGCCGAAAGAGATTTATGCCTTCGCCGAAAGCATCGTCAACGGCGCCCCGGCGCTGCCGAAAATCACCGCCCAGGGCCGCGACGGCGATCAGATTTGGGTCACCTATCAAAGCGACATGCCCATCCTCAAAGCCGAGTTGAACATCACGAAAGACAAAGGCAAATGGCCCAGCTGCAAATGGGACGCCCTGCCCGCGCGCCTGGAAACCTCCGCCAAAACCGGCAAAGCCCTCGCCACCCTTCCCGCCGGAACCACCGTCTATTACATGAACCTATTCGCCTCCGGCGATCTGGTCGTCAGTTCCGAGCACGTCGAGCTGCCATGAAATCCAGAAAATGCTGAAACATAAAAACAACAGGAGCCCCTTGTTTCCATGTTACTCAAACTCATCGCCTGCAACGTTTTCATGCGCGAGGCGTGTCTCTGTCTTGCGCAATCGCCGCATGTTATTGATCCGGAATTCACCGAGCTCGGCGAGCACATCCACAGCGCTGGCTTGCGCGAGCTCATTCAGGGCAAGATTGACGCTGCCGAAAAATCGGGCAAACGCTATGACGCCATCCTGGTCCTTTACGGCTTGTGCGGCAATTCCTGCGTGGGCATCGAAGCGCGCTCGATTCCGCTCGTTATCCCGCGCGCGCACGATTGCTGCACGATCCTGCTCGGCTCGAAGCGGCGCTTTCAGGATAATTTCGGCGACAATCCCAGCATGCCATTCTCGTGCACGGGATACATGGAGCGAGGCGAGTACTTCATGCGCGTGGAAGACGGCGAGAGCCACATCTATTACGGCGACAGTTACGCGGCGCTCGTCGAGCAGTATGGCGAGGAAAACGCGAAGTATCTTTGGGAGACCATGCATCCGCAGGCGCGGCAGGAAAAACAAAAGAAGGCCGTCTTCATTGATCTGCCCGAAACCGCCCATCTCGGCCACGCCGAGCGTTTCCGCGCCAAAGCCGAAGCCGAAGGGAAGGAATACCAACGCCTCGAAGGCAGCCTGCGCCTGATCCGCAATCTCATTTTCGGCCAATGGGACAGCGAAGATTTCCTGACCGTTTTGCCTGGACAAAAAACCACAGGCGTCTATGACTGGTCCGAGATCATCCGGGCGAAGCAGCCATGAAGGGCGCAGCGTGATGCATAATTATGCATATTGTTCCGCAAGGACAGGCGCGCATCGCAAGTGTTGTCCCGGAGGGACAATTGATAATAGCCCACCGTTTCAACGGTGGGCAAGAAGTGCCGCAAATCGAGTCCCGGAGGGACGGTTGAAATCCATGTCTAAAGATCCGCTTTCATCCGTCCCTCCGGGACTCAAAAACTGATCATTGCGCTGCCCACCGTTGAAACGGTGGGCTATTATCATGCATCCCTCCGGGATGGTATTGAACGCCGCCATCCCTTTATCTCACGCCGAATGACAACAGGTTGTCATTCCTTGCCATCCGTGTTATCCGGGAAATCCGTGGTTGAAACTTAACCACGGATTTCGCGGAGAGCGCGGATGTTGCGCCGCGGAGCAGCATATAATTGCAGACGGAGTTTGCGAAAATCCTGGAATAATACCGAAAGATAATTGAGAACGGATACTTTATGAAAAGCCGCTTGCGCACCTATGCGCGGTATGGGAATAATCCCGAAAAGGGAATGGGCGCTTGCAATGCTGCAAAGAGTAAGAGCACGAAAATCATACCATCGTTAATGCGCGGCTGAAATGACAACGACTCAGGATTTTATCAATACCCTGCCCAACAATCCCGATTGGGCGGTGCGCGCGGTCGAGATTCTGGTGGGCGCCGCCATCAAGAGCAGCGCTTCGGACCTGCACATCCTTTGCCAGAAGGATCGCCTCGTGGCGCGCGGACGGCGCGACGGCGGGCTTTTCCAGATCGCCGAGCTTCCCCTCGAGCGGCGCGATCTGCTGATCGGGCGGCTCAAGGCGCTGGCGGGATTGGCGGCGTTTATCCGCAATGAGCCGCAGGACGGGCGCATCGAATGGCCGGAGGAAGTCCTGGGCGAGGCGCGAAGCAGCAAAACAAGAAATAGCGCCGCAGCGGCAAAGAGCGGCCCGGCCCGGCTGCTGCGGATTTCGTTCCTACCCACCATCAATGGACAAAACGTCGTCGTGCGCTTCCCCGAAAGCACCGCCGAAGAACTGGCACTCGACGCGCTCGGGATGCCGGCGGAAGTATATTCGGGCGTTTGCGGACTGCTTTCGCGCCAGGAGGGAACGATCCTTCTGACCGGCCCAAGCAGCAGCGGCAAGACGACGACGATGTATGCGATGTTGCGCCGTCTGAACGCGACGCACGGCGACCGGCTGAATTTCGTGACCATCGAAGACCCCGTGGAATGCAACCTCGGCTTCGCGGCGCAGGTCCAGGTCAACGAAGCGCAGGAACTGACCTTTGGCCGCGCGTTGCGGGCCGCGCTGCGACAGGACCCGAACGTTCTGATGATCGGCGAAATCCGCGACGAGGAAACCGCCATCACCGCGATCCAAGCGGGGATGACCGGACATCTTGTGATCTCGACGCTGCACGCGGGCCGCGCTGCGCGCGTCTTTACGCGGTTGCTCTCGATGGGCATTCCGTCATACCTGGTGGCCTCGGCGCTGAGCGGCGCCGTGGCGCAACGGCTGGCGCGAGTGCTGTGCGCGAAATGCCGCCGTCCCGCGCCGTCCGAGGTCGGAGGCTTCATGGCCGCCGGCTGCGACGAATGCGCCGGAACAGGCTATCAGCGGCGCGCCGGACTCTTCGAGTTGGTTCTCGTCACCGAGCATTTGCGCGAACTGATCCTGGCGCGCTCCACGGTGGATCAGATCGCTTCCGAAGCCGCCCACTCCCAGGTCGGCGATCTGACGAAGAAGGCGCGCTCACTCTTTGAAATCGGCGCCATCTCCCGCGCGGAACTCGAGTTCCTTTCGGCGGGCACGGCGGACTGATGGGGGGGATGGGAGTGATGGGAGTAATGGGATTTATGGGACTTATGGGACTGGCGCGCATTGGGGCAAGAAGCATTGCAGGAAATACTTATGCAAAGGGGCGGGCGTTGAAGACTATTTTGAATGCGGTGGCGATAGGGCTTGTGGCGATGCTGCTTGTTTTGCGTGCGGGGCCAGCTGCGGGCGAGGACGCCCGCGCTCCCAGGGGGGACTCGCCCGATTATCTGAAAATTGTGAAGACGTTCGCCGATACGCTTCTCGACAAGGGGCTCGACGTCTATGGGCCGAAGAAAACCGCGCTGTGGTGCGGCGTGATCAAGCTCGACGACATGTCCGTGCCGCAGGATCCCAAGGAGATTCCGCTGAGAAAAGGGGAGCGCTCGCAGGATCGCTGCGTGGGCGGCTGCAACCTTCATCAGGATGTAAGCAGCCTCTATGCCTTCCGCGCGTTATCCAAGATCACCGGCGTTCCGCGCTACGAAAAAGCGGTGAATGATTATGTGCGCGATTTCATCGCCGTGGCCCAAAACCCCAAGAGCGGACTCCTGGCCTGGGGCGAGCACATGTACTATGAAGTCTATGGCGACGTCGTTCATAAAGAATACGGCAGAACCGGCGCCTCGCACGAACTGGTCGAGTGGACTCCCCCCTGGGACATCCTCTGGGAAGTGGACCCCAAATCTACCGCCCGGGCGATAGAAGGCCTGAAGTATCACTTCTATGGAGCGGATGCAGCGAAGACCGGTTGGCTTTATAACCGCCATGCCGGTTGGAGCGGGAGCTACAGCAACCCCGGCAAGTCGCAGCCTTGGATCAAACACTCGGCGCTCTTCGCCTATTCCTACGCGTTTCTTTATGCGAAGACGCGCGAGCAGGCTTGGAAGGACCGCGAGATTGCGACAGGCGAGCTGTATTGGAACAACCGCGATCCCAAGACGAATCTGACCGCCTCCTGTCTTACTTCGACTGGCGGGAAGCAAGGCAATATATTTTCGGAAATCAACAGCGTCCCCATCTTTGCCTACTTCCTGCTCAAGGCAGGCTACGCCGATCCCGGCGCCACAGCCTTGCGCGAACACGCCCTGGCAGTATTGAAGGCTTACCTCAAATATAGCGGGGACCCGGAAGCCAAAACCTATCGCAAGAAGCTCAACCTCGATGGCACGCCCTATAGTGAAATAACCTCTCAAACCATAAATGCTCCAAAGAGCGGAGGCAAAAAAGTCCAGGAGAACCCGTGGACGATCGGGTATGGGAGTGAGAGCTCCGGTCTGCTGCGTTTGGGCCGGATCGCGGCTTACGTCGCGCGAACGGAAAAAGATAAAGAATGCCTCGATGCAGCGGCGCGGGTCGCGGGCATCCTCAAATCGGCGTCGCTCCCCGAAAACTTTACGCCCGAAGAAATCGGGTTTGGCATTCATTTGAATCTGGACCTCTATGGATTGACGAACGACAAGGCCTGTCTCGCCGAGGCAGACCGGCTGGCGAAAATTGCCGTCGAGAAATTATTTAAGAACGGGTTGATCCAAAGCATTCCCGCCAGCAACATTTATGAAGCTAAAAGCGGAGCGGGCGATCTGGCATCGTCGCTCCTGCGCCTGTCGCTGCGCCTGTCCGCCAAGCCCGACCCCGCAGGCGTCTATGATTGGAGCTTCTAAAAACAAGACAGGCGCCGAATGGTAGGCCGTTCCGCTCCGTCGGACGGCCA
>JAPLSP010000244.1 GCA_026398575.1 Candidatus Sumerlaeota bacterium
AGTTTACTCGACAACCGCCACCGGCTCCAGTGATACAAATATTGCGTGGCCATCGATCGGCGGGATGGGATGTCTCATCCGGAGGCCCAGCACAATCCATCCTTCAATCGTGCTGATAAGCTCCCTGCGGCATTCTTCAATTGTCTTGCCGGTGGCCCACACACCCTGCAGCCCGGGAACTGAGGCATAATACGGTTCAGGGTCATCGATTATTTCATATTTTGCTCGCTCCAGGGCGGCTGCGATGTATTCAGCGAACATGTGAAGAGACATATGCGTACTGTTAGGATTTAACCTTTCTTTCCGGCATGACGGCAGTCATCAGACCCACTCCCGCACGCCCGGCCGGGCTCGCACGCGCGCGTCGGTGGCGTCCGGCCCTGGGCAGCCTCCCGGCCAGGCGGCGCCAGGCCCGTGGGCGGGAGCCGGTCGCCATGCTGCAGGGTCGCCGGGATTCATGGCACTTGCTTCAGCCCATACGCGTGCGCTCATGCCCGGAAGGGCTTTGATGGCGACCCTGAAGATAATCCATGTAGCTTTCCGGGGCTGGATTTGGAAATTAAATTATACTCGTTATGAAAATGTTCGAGATCTAAATCACGTGTTTCACAAGGCCGCGTTTCCCGGCGTACTCATCCAGATCCTCAAGCTCATCCTTGTGCGCCTCGTAATACTCCCAAATCTCATCTGCGCACTTGGTCTCTTCGCCTTCTGAGATCACGCCTTCAAAATCTCGGTCGGTAAGCATCTCTTGTCCAGCCGATCTAGCTTCGATTCTTCCCATCATATGCCTCTATGCTATGCAGGTATATCCGCTTATCTGTAATCCGACTTTCTTTTCTTCATGAAGATATTGAAAACAACAATCATTTGTCCATCTACTAAATACTCAAGGCGAATTCTTCCGATTTTCAAGCGGTAGGCCGGAGGTTTTTGGCTGCCTGCCACTTTATCGATGTCCATCCCTGGGTGTGATCTGAAAGGCTCTCTCTTAAGCTGCTCGATGTGGTCATAGATTTTTTGCGCCCTGCTTTTATCCATCTTCTCCAATTCTTTCTTGGCCGGGCGCAGCATCTTCAGAGAGAACGACACGATGATCAACTCTTCTCAATGCATTAATTCTTAGCGCCAGAACTGCTACCAGCTTATACCACCAAGAAACATTGCTCTCTTATCAGCCAACGCACATGTCCACGCACGCCCGGTCGGTCCCGCTCGCGCGCGCGTTGCCTTGGGCAGCCTTCCGGCCAGGAGGCTCCAGGCCCGCGGGCGGGAGACGATCGCCATGCTACAAGGTCGCCGGGATTCTAGGCGGGTGCGACCTTGATCTGCTGGGCGTCCTCGACATCATCACCAGAGGATGCCGTCCTGCGAAGCCTGCCACCATCAGCAAATCTATGCAGCCTTCGCAATTTCGGGCCGCTTGGAGCCAATCCCTTCTTCCGATCCAAGCCTCTTTCAGAACTTGCGCCAGAAGCCTAACCCCAATATCCTTTCCTTGATGCGTATTGGGGATTGTAACTCGGATGTCCCTCTTAACCATAAAATCGTGGTCAGAACCGGCACAGGGTCCGTGAAATCCCAAATCCCCTAATCTCCGGACGAGTTCACGTCTGGAGACGGGTACGAGCTTATTCGACAACCGGCACCGGCTCCAATGAAACGTTTATGTTGTGGCCGTCGATCGCTGGGATGGTGTGTCCAAGGCGCAGACCCAATGCCACCCAGCCTTCGATGACGCCTATGAGGTCGTCTCTGCATTCTTCAATTGTGTCTCCAACAGCAATGACGCCCCGGAAACCTTCTACTGTGGCCATGTAGGTATCGTCTTCCAGGACCTCATATTTGGCGTGCCTCAAAGCCGCTTGAACATACTCTCTGAACATAGCAATGATCTCATGTGCGATGAAAGGATTTAACTCTTATTTCGGATCGTGACAGGTCGCCGACAAATGCATTAGCTTGCAGCCGGCAAGAGGGGCGGGCCCGCTCGCGTGTGCGTACGCTCGTGCTCGGGTGCGCGGGAGGCCTGTGGGGCTAGATCAAGAGGAGCGGGGAATCTGCAGGTAGAGGAGCCTGACTTCGGAACAGAAAGCCTCCCCGTCTTTGGCGATACCCATGTGACTAGAATTCCTAAATCGGAGCCTAAAAGTTGAATAAGCAAAACAGCATATGATATTTCAATGAAGACTCTGAATTACCGAATCAGGCTCGAAAAAGAAGAGGAAGGCGGCTATACTGTGATAGTGCCTGCTTTGGCTGGATGTGTTACCTTTGGTGAGACTGTCGAGGAAGCCATTTCCATGGCCAAAGAGGCGATAGAAGGCTATATTGAAACGTTGATAGATTTGGGGAAAAAAGTGCCAACAGATAACGATGTATTGGAGTACACAGTATCCGTTGAAGCCCATGCCTAAACTCCC
>JAPLSP010000235.1 GCA_026398575.1 Candidatus Sumerlaeota bacterium
GGCGCCGCCCCTGTCCGCATTGTGTTTGTCCCTTACTTAAAAGCACGTGATTGAATTGATGATATGGACAACCTAGCATCAGGTATGGCGCCAATCCAGCGGGATAATTGCGGAATCCGGCGACAGTCGCTGCGCAAAAAAATCTGGATAGATTTGATGATCTATCGCAGAACGCCGGATTTCGTCGAGCGTCAGGGACTGATGGACGCCCTGGCCCAGCAGGAGGCTTTTCACTTCCGCGTTGTTGGCGCCGCGAATATCGGTTTCGAGCGAATCGCCGATCATCAACACGCGGTCGCGAGACACTTGGGCGCCCCAACGGCTCAGCGCATAGTCATAAATGGCGCGATAAGGTTTCCCAAGGCGTTCCACTTGCACGCCCGGAACGGCGGTTTCGATGATATGCGTTACCATGCCCGGCGGCAGCGTGATGCGCCCTGTGCGCTGATAGACAACCATATCCGGATTGGGAAGGACGATGCGCAGCCGGCCGACGTTGACCGCCGTAACAACTTCGATCATCCGCGTCCATTCGAAGTTCAGCATCCCGCCAACGACCAGCGTGTCGGATTCTTTGTGCTTCTTCAATTCCAGGCCGTGCTCCGGCAGTTCGATGGGAAGCGCGCCGGCGCGGCGGACGTTTTCCCAGACGTCCTTGCCGGCGAAGACATAGACCGATTTGCCCACCAGGCCGTTGCGCTGGAAGCATTGCTCCATGGCCTGGCCGCTGGTGACAAGCATCCCGACGCCGGCATTCTCTAGTCCGGCTTCTTTCAGCCGTTGCACAAGCGCCTCGACGACGTATTCAGCGCTGTTGGAGAGGAAAAAGATTTTCTTCCCGCCGGCGATCAAACGGCGCACAAATTCCATCGCGTCCGGAAACGTCTCGCGCCCATCCCACAGCACGCCCCAGAGGTCTATGAGAAAGTAGTCGAATTGCTGCAAGAGTTCATGCATTGGATGAATAGCGCCAGCGATAACGGAGCGCAGCGGGGCTACCGTATTTCCTTGGTCGCGTCACTGAGTTCCGCCGTTTCCGATTCCTTTTGAATTTTGCGCACGGAGATGTGGTCTTGGAAGGCGAAGAACAGGCCGAGGATGATGAGCGGGATGATCTGCATCAGGTGAATGGCCAGCGTGTAACTGAACGCGAGCGACTTGCCTTTCTCGCCCAGGGCAAAGCCGAGGACGAGAAAAGCGAAAACTCCGCCCGCCTCGAACATGCCGAAATAAGCCGGCCCGGAGGGCAGCGCTACAGCGAAACAAATCAGGATCGAAACGGCGAAAGCGCCGCCGAACGTGACGTATTGCAGCCCCTCGCCCCCTGAGCCGGGAGCGATTTGAGGAAAGCCGAATTGCAGGACCCAGATAGACGCGGCGACGAGAACCCAGAGAATGAAAGAATTCAGAAGCACCCAAAAGACCGTGAAGGGGTT
Source organism: Candidatus Sumerlaeota bacterium (assembly GCA_026398575.1). Next base: position 1,437 of record JAPLSP010000235.1, read on the forward strand.
GCGAACCGAATGAAGTCCGGAAGCGAAGGATTCGATGATATGGCATATCCGGTCGCGCATGGAATGGGGGAGCAGCGGAAACCGGCGCACGAGGCCATGAATGAGATTGCGCGTTCTCGCGAAGAGCATGAAGAGCACGCCGGCGGCCAGCAGCACGATCAGGATTTCGGCCTTCGTAACCAAAGGCGCGATTTTGGCGCCGGAGAAAGTGAATCCAAAGATCGTGACTTCGATCTCCGGAGAAATCTTTACGGACCATAGTACGAAGATAAAACATGCCAGCAGCATGATCATGTCATAAATGCGCTCCACGACAAGGCACGAAAGCCCGCGGGCGAAGCCGAGACCTTTTTCTTTACCGAGCAGCCAGGCGCGAATGAATTCGCCTGCGCGGAACGGCAGCAGGCTGTTATAACAAAAACCGATGATGGTGATCTTGAAGGCTTTCCATACGCCGATGTGCGCCTGATGCCGGAGCAGAAGGCAGGTGCGATAGGCGCGAAAACCCATGGAAATCATCGTGATGACGACAAAAGGAATTCCCCAAAGATAGAGCCGGGGATTCAAGAATGCGCTTTTCACTTCCTGAAATTTGACGCCGCTCATCGCCCAGACCAAGCCGGCGATGCTGATAAGGACGCCCAGGATCAGCGACAAAGCGCGCTTGCGGGCGACAATGAAATTTCTAATTGAGTGAAGCAGCATACTCTTTATGGCATTGTTATCAATGTAAAATGTAAAATGAGAAATGAGAAATTGAAAATGAGATCGCGTGCAGCAAGCAAATGATGCAGGGCTGCGTAATGCTGGCGCCGGGATGCGTAATGCTGGCGCCGGGATGGGTTGTCATTTTACATTTCTCATTTTTCATTATGGGCTTTGCGATCCTTGGTGTCCTTGCGATCCTTGCAGTCCTTGCGGTCCTTCATTCGCCGCCTGCCAACATCCTGGCAATCCGTTCATTGGCGTGGAGCATGATTTCCTTGACCGTGACGCCTTTTTCGATGGCCAGCCGCCGGCAGTTTTCAAATTCCGGTTTGGCCTTGCGCACATGCCCCGGCCATTCACCCACCTTGATGGCGACGGGGCCGTAGCGCGTTTCGATTGTTTCCATCCGGCGCGGCAGGCAATAGCGGCTTACATCGGCGAGT
>JAPLSP010000571.1 GCA_026398575.1 Candidatus Sumerlaeota bacterium
TCCTGCGAACGACAACATGTTGTCGTTCATGGTAATCCGTTTAATCCTTTAATCCGTGGTGGTGCTTTTTACCACGGATTAAAGGATTAAACGGATTTTGCGCCGCGAAGCGGCTTATTTTTACAGACGGAGTTTGTAGAAATCCTAGCTTATTATAAGGATGTTTAATGCCATCGTCGAATACGAAAAATAAAAATGCATGAAATTCAATCATCCTCATGACAGGGCGACTCGGAATATCATTTTTGCACATAGATGTTAGCGTTTTGCAGAGCGCCGCTATTACAGGTCTGATTAGCGCGCACGAAGCCGGAACAATTGTCATGCTATCTTTTATAAACATACATTTTTGTAGCTTTCCCTTGAACAAGCTGCAATTTAGTAACAAAATTGTAATTTGAGACAACGCTGATAATTTCGCCAATTCTTGCCACGATGTGGTAACCCCAAGGATCGGTTTCGCTGGAAACGCCGCCACATTCTTCGGTATCCTGCCGCTCAGAATACAGTAGGCGCGGGACGCCGGACCGCGCGAGTTAGCGCAGAACGCCGGACCGCGCAAGTTAGCGCAGAACGCCGGACTGCGCGAATGCGTGAAGCTGCAATGGCGCAGTCCGGCGTCCGGCGCCTACCTACAGGAGGCCACGAACAACATGAAGAGACGAATTTTTGTGCAGTCACTGGCAGGAGCGGCGGGAGCGGCAATGGCGTTGCCAGGCGCGCCGATCTTCTCCGCCCCTGAGACCGAAAGCAAGCCCGCTGGCAAACCCCAACCCACGAAGGAGAAACCCATGAAGAAATTCGGCGACGGACGCGACTGGTTTTTTGAAAAACGATTCGGGATGTTTTTGCATTGGGGCATCTACTCGATCGCCGGCTGGCATGAACAGCACCAGTGGCGCAAGCGCGTCCCACGCGAGGAATACGTCAAACTCGCCAAACAATGGAATCCGGTGAAATACAATCCCGACGAGTGGCTCGACCTCGCGCAGGAAACCGGGATGAAATACGCCTGCATCACCACCAAGCATCACGACGGATTCTGCCTCTTCGACACAAAGCAGACCGCCTACAACACCATGAATACGCCCTATGGCAAGGACGTCCTCAAGATGCTCGCGGACGCCTGCCATAAGCGCAATTTCCCCTTGTGCCTCTACTATTCCTGCGCCGATTGGCATCAGCCAAACTACCCGAATCAGGGCCGCCATCATGAACTGCCGCCTCAGCCCGGCGACCAGCCCGATCTGATGAAGTACCTGGAATTCCTGAAGGCGCAGGTCCGCGAACTCTGCACGAACTACGGCGAGATTCACGGCTTCTGGTGGGATATGAATGTGGACAAGCACGCGGACCCCTCGATCAACGACATGATCCGCAAGTTGCAGCCCAAGGCCGTCATTAACAATCGCGGCTACGACGACGGCGACTTCGGCACGCCCGAACGCGACTTCGAAAAAGACGTGGACGACGTGCGCGCATTCGTGAAGCCCACCGAGGCCTGCCAGTCGGTCGGGACGGAGAGCTGGGGATACCGCAAAGACGAAGACTACTACGCGGACCGCCACCTGATTCGCAGTATTGACAAATACCTTGCGCGCGACGCCAACTACCTGCTCAACGTCGGCCCGACGGGCGAAGGCGTGATCCCGCCTGAATCCACGGCGATCCTGAAGCGCATCGGCGCCTGGTACAACAAAATCAAAGAATCGCTCGAAGGCGTCGAAGCGTGTCCGAACCTGACCTCGAACCGCAACGTCCTCCTGACGCGCCGCGGCAATGCGCTCTACGTCCATCTTCACCGCGAAGCCCTCTCCGAAGCCGTCAAGCTCAAGCCAATAGCTGTGGCGCCGCGCAAAGCCACGCTCCTGAACACCGGCGCCCCGGTCGAGTTCGCCGTGGACATGGTCCCGAGCGATCACACCGAGCAGAAAGCCTACCTGCGCCTGCGCAAGCTTCCCGTCAACGAGATGGCTAACACGGTTCTGGTGGCGAAGCTGGAATTCGACAAGCTGCCCGAACCCATTCAGGCGCCAGCGACAACGCCCAAAGCCGGCGGGTCGGATATCATGAAGCGATAAAGCAGATTCGCATTGCGTCTGTTTTCGCTCGACTCTTCGGGAGCGCCGGGGGCAAAATGCTATTTTGCATTTCAAATCAGAAGGGATGACACCGATGAAAAAAGCAGCGTGGTTCCTCGCCGTGGCATGCGCCCTGAATCTGGCGATCTTTGCGCGCGCCGAAAGCAAGCTTGGTCCCGGAGATCCCGCGCCGGAGCTGAAAAGCAGCAAGTGGGTCAAGGGCACAGCGGTGGATAAACTGGAGAAGGACAAAGTGTATGTGGTCGAGTTCTGGGCCACATGGTGCCCGCCCTGCAAAGTCTCTATCCCGCACCTGACGGAAATTGCCAAGACTTTCAAAGGCAAAGCGCAAGTGATCGGCATGGACGTCTGGGAGCGCGACAAGGAAGACGCCGCCAGGATTGAGAAAGTCGAGAAGTTCGTCAAAGATATGGGCGAAAAGATGGACTATACCGTGGCGATGGATACGTCCGACGGCTTCATGGCGAAGAACTGGATGACGGCCGCCGGCGAAGGCGGAATTCCCTGCGCCTTCGTTATCGGCAAGGACGGCAAGATCGCCTGGATCGGGCATCCGATGAGCGGCCTGGACAAGGCGCTCGAGCAAATTTGCGCCGGAACATACGATGTGAAGGAAGCCGCCGCCCTGCGCGAAAAGAAAAAAGCCGATCAGGCGATCGAGCGTGAAAAAAGCCAAGCCACTATGGCCAAACAGCGCGAGACATTCACGAAGATAAACGAAATGCGCCAGAAGGGCGACATCAAGGGCGCCTTGGCCGAGTTGGACAAATTCATTGCTGAAAATCCCGAAATGGCCCAGCGCATGACGATTACGCGCTTGGGCCTTTTGTTTGATGCCGACGAAGCCGCCGGCATGAAAGAAGCCCGCAAGCTGGCGGATGGCGAGTGGAAAGACAATGCCCGCTCGCTTTCCATGTTGGTCTCCATGCTGGTTGCCGCCAATCGCAAGACGCCCAATTATGATTTGGCGATCGAAATCGGCAAACGCGCCTGCGAGCTATCTAAAAACCAGGACGCCTATGCTCTGAACGCGCTCGCACAAGCCTATTTCAAAAAAGGCGAAATAGACAAGGCCATCGAAGCGCAGGAAAAAGCGCTTGAGATGATAAAAAAGACAGCGGGGAGTTCTGAGCAGATTATCAAGATTTATCAGACGAGTCTCGAAAAATATCGCAACGCCAAGACTTAAAAGAAAGACGCCAAATAATGCTCCCGGGCGCGGAGCCTGCTTGCTACTCATATTCGAAATTACGATCTCATAAGTTTATCGCAAATTCCTGTGCAGGAAGAGTAGATGCATGCGGATAGGAGCGGCGCCAGCTCTTGGAGTAAGGTGGCTTGCCGCCTTCTTTTTGGCGTCTCAATGGCCTTGGCGCAAAAAAGAAGGCGGCAAGCCATAACCGTATGACATTTTTAGCTGCCTTTCCCCTTCCCTCTCGACGTTCGTTTTCGCGTCGCCATATTGCGCCGCC
>JAPLSP010000623.1 GCA_026398575.1 Candidatus Sumerlaeota bacterium
AGCCCGGGTCGTTCACTGTGTTTTGAGAAAGGCTTCATACTGCGCAGCGTCCATCAGCGACGCGAGCTCGCCCGGATCGCTCAGTTCCAGTTTGAAAATCCATCCCGCGCCATAAGGATCGGAGTTGACGAGCGCCGGATCGCCTTCGACCTGCTTGTTCGCATCAATAACTTTCCCGCCGGCGGGCGCATAGACGCTGGCCGCCGCCTTGCACGATTCAATGGCGCATACCTCGGCGCCTTGTTTCAGGATTTTTCCGACGGCGGGCAGTTCGACGAACGTCACGTCGCCGAGCGCCGACTGCGCATGATCGGAAATGCCACATACGCCGGTCTTCCCCTCCACGCGAATCCATTCGTGCTGCGTTGTGTACTTCAGGTCTTTTGGAACGTTGGACATGAGCGATTCTCCGTATCAATAAATATATGATCTATTCATGCGCATCCTGATTTCCGACACAAGTCTTATCAAGCAGCAGTCATTTTTCTTCACCTGATAATTGTATGGCTTTTTCATAAAGGCTTTTGCTCAGACGAAATTCCACTTTAATGAGATCATCAATAACAGGCATTACTTTGGTGATGATGCCCAGGCGCTTTGCCCTGAGTAAGAGACCTACTGTGCCAAGGACTGGGAGTCCCATTTGTTCTCCGCAGATTCGAGCCTTTAAATCATCCAGGATAATAACGCTATTGGGCATTTCAGCAGCCAGTGCGATAGCAGCAGCTTCCCCATCATCCACACGCCCGCAAAGCGCTCGCAGCAGGTTATTATCCTTTACGGGTCTAACCTCGAGCCATTTCTCTTGGATGCCACATTCAACTTGGACTTGCGGCGGGATAATAATTTGAGCGAATGATAGTTTGAGTATATCCAGCCGATCAATTCGTTCGAGGGCAATTAAGCAGGTGCTATTGGTGATGGCCAAATCGCTCACAGGTTCATCTCCCTTTCCAAGTCCTCGGCAGGATACGCAAATACAGGGATTCCATATTTCCCCAGGATTTCCATAAAAGCGCGTTTGGAATAGCCTGCAACCTTAGCCGCTTGGCCCAACGATAGTTTCTTAGTCTCCCAAAGTTTTATGGCCAATAACAAATTCGCCTCATTCACTTCGATTTCTGGTGGCAATTCGATACATAGAGTTGACATAGATGGTTTCCTTCCTCGAATATTTCCATTCATCAATTCAATTCTTCCAAATGCACTTCCGCTGCTTCTTTGAGATTTGCCAGGCATTCCTCTTCTGTTTCGCCCTGCGTATAAATATCCAACTCTGGGCAATACACGCTGTAGCCGCCTTCTTCTTCAGGAATCAATTCCGCCGTTATTTTTATTTTCATGGATTGTTTCCTTCCTATCGGACAAATGGGGAAAACTTCTAAAAATTTTTCACTCGGCACGTGCCGTCTTTATACAACGGCTTCTCGCTGACAGTCACGGGCAATTCGGCGCGCCCGGTGTTGACGATGAGTTCCATGCCCGGCGCGGCGCAATCCATTCGCACGTAGCCCATGCCGATGGATTGTTCGAGCGACGGCGAGAAGGCGCCGCTTGTCACGACGCCGATCGCCTCATTCCCACCCGCACTTTGGGCTGCGCTTTGGTTCGTATTCCCCGCCGCGCTTTGACTTGCGTTCCCACCCGCGCTTTCGCCTGCGCCCGCGCGCAGAATCGCATCGCCTGGATTGGCGCGGCGGCGCGATCCGGCGATAAAGGCCACCAGCCGGCGCGAAGGCCCTTGCGCCGCAACCTGCTTTAACTTTTTGGCGCCAATGAAGTCATGATCGAACCGGATGAAGACGTCCAGCCCAGCCTCGAGCGGATTATGCGCCGGCGTCAGTTCGTGTCCGTAGAGCGGATAGCACATTTCGAGCCGCAAAGAATCGCGCGCGCCGAGGCCGGCGGGCTTGACCACGCCGCCTTCGAGCAGTTTCTCGAAGATGGCATTCAGATCTTCGCCCGGCGCCATGATCTCGTAGCCGAGTTCGCCCGTGTAGCCCGTGCGGCTGATGACGCATTCCCTGCCTGCGCAGCGCGCGCGCGACACGGTGAAATAATTCATGAACGCAAGACCGCCCTCGGTATGCGCCAGCTTCTCCAGCGCCTCGAACGACTGAGGCCCCTGAAGGTCAATCTTGCCCCACCCCTCGGCGCTCAGATTCGTCATCTGCACGCCGCCCTTGGCATGCGCCCGAACCCAGTCCCAATCGTTTCCGAGCGTTCCGGCGTTGACGACGAGCAGGAACTCCTCCTCGCCGAGGCGCATGAGGATCGTGTCATCCAACACGCCGCCTTCTTCATTCAGCAAAAAGCCATAGCGGCAGGCGCCTTCCTTCAGCGCCGCGGCGTTTTGCGTCCCGATGCGCCCGAGCTGTTCCGCCGCGTCCCTCCCCTGAATCAGGAACTGGCCCATGTGGCTCGTGTCGAACGCCACGGCGGCGCGGCGGCAGTACAGGTGCTCGGCCAGCACGCCCTCATACTGCACGGGCAATTCCCACCCGCTGAAATCCACAATCCGCGCGCCCAGCCGGACATGCTGGTCATAAAGCACCGTCTTCTTCGCCATCGCCGCCTCCCGCATTGCTTGGTATAATTCGATATGGTTTTGGTATTATTTATCGCGCGCGCGGCGGGGTCAAGCCATTTCGTATCGGGCATTTACTGGCAGAATGATTGAAGGCAGAATCATAATCATTCTGCCGCTAAGAGGCCCGGTCAAATAGCATGAGTCAATCGGAAGTCATGCCCGAAAAGCGCACGCGGCTCGTTAGGGATTTTTGCTGCGCCGATTTGCGGTTTCGAATCGTTCGCTGATGATGTTGTGGATTTCAATCAGCTCCGGAGGCCGCGCGGCGTCATCATAGGTGAACGTCACCCAGGAATCCTTGTCCCAAAAGCTGACAATGATCAGCCGGTTGATCGGCGGACTGAGGATTGGATGAGGAAGCTTGGCCAGTAGCTCGTTGACGTGATTCATTTTGAAAGATGTAAGGTTTCTATATTGGTCTGCTTGAACGGCCCAATTATAGATTTCTCGACAATCATGCTCTAGCCCGCTGGTGGTCACAGTATATTCAGAACTCCTGATCTCACGGATTTCCTTCTGACACCAGTTTGAAGCATCGGCGTTCTGAAGGTGGCTTGCCGCCTTCTTTTTGGCGTTTCAATGGCCTTGGCGCAAAAAAGAAGGCGGCAAGCCACCTTACTTCCCAAAGCTGGCGCCGTTTCCGATCGCATTGCATCGTCCCCTAATGAAAAAAAGACGCCGCTGAATTTGCTGCTCAGAGCGCTTGGTTGGAGCAGGATGCCAGGCGGTTGACAGACGCCGAGCCTGGCTATCCCATAGTCGGTTAGCCAGGATTTCATCCGCGATTTTTTTTTTGCCTCCCCCGGATAATTAGCCTTGCGCCTGGCGGGGCGGCGCTGATAGCATTAAATCCCAGCATTATAAAGTTTATAGTGGCTTGGGAGGGCGTAGTTTTGGTTTTCGGCTATTTTTTTATAAGCACACTGCGGAAAGGAGAAACCCTGCATGGCGAAAATTGCAGTAATTGATGACGATGCCAGCGTCGTGGACGCCTGCCGGCTGTTTCTGGAGCGCGAAGGACATGAAGTTGTCTTTGCCTATAACCGCGAAGATGGAATGAAACTTGTCACGCAATCGCCTCCGGACCTGCTGATTCTCGATGTGATGATGGAATGGCCTGACGACGGCATCGCCATGGCTCAGGAGTTACGGCACAACGGATTCAAAACGCCGATCATGATGCTGACCAGCGTCGGCAAAGCCACGGGTCTGGATTATGGAAAAGACGACCTGATGGTGCCGGTTGATCTCTTCGAGGAAAAGCCGATCACGCCGGCCCGGCTGATCCAACAGGTCAACAAATTGCTCGAGAAAAAGGAGAACTGACCGTATGTTGATTACGGAGCAAGACAAACTGCGAAGAGATATTCAAGACTGGGCGCGGGCCGAGGGCAACCAACGCGATTGCCTGATTCCGCTCCTGCAAAAAATCCAGAAAAACTATTACGAGATCACGGACTTCGCCATGCAGGTGGCCGCCGACGCGTTGAGCATTCATCCCGTCGAGGTCTATGGTGTCGTTTCGTTCTATCACTTCCTCGACGAGAAGCCCAAAGGGCGCTTCGTGGTCCGGCTTTGCCAGACGCTGTCCTGCGACATGCAGGGCAAGGACCGCGTGGCGCGGCAGCTCGAAACGGATCTGGGGGTCAAATTCGGCGAGACGACGCCCGACGGCAAGTTCACGCTCGAATGGGCGCACTGCATCGGCATGTGCGACCAGGGGCCGGCCTTGCTGATCAATGAGAAGGTCTTCACACGCGTGACCCCGGAAGTGGTTCATGGGATTCTTCAGGCGTGCCGCAAAACGTTCGGCGTCTCGGCCCTGGAAGGCAAGGAGGAACATCACCGATGACTTCAC
>JAPLSP010000020.1 GCA_026398575.1 Candidatus Sumerlaeota bacterium
TATAAATTTCGATCCAGTCATTGGAGTCATTTGCCGTGTCCGAAACTGCCCGCGACGCGGCATGGGACGACGCCGCATAGTCAGTATGCGCGGCGAATTCATTCAACATGACGTCCGCCGGAGGTTCGGGGTCCGGACCGCCCGGCGAGCCGTTGATATACGCCGAGGCGCGCCAATTGCCTCCATAGTACAGCGATCCTTGATCCTGGCCCGCCATCGCGCTCGCGACCGGAACCAGCGAATGTCCGCCGCCGTCAGGCGCCGCAGGCCATCCGCGCCCGTCGCCATACTCGAAGGAGAGAATGGGCGAAGCCTCGCCGGCGGTCCTGATGGCGACGGCCTCGCCGGCGTTATTGAAGCTTCCGGAATAAGGCCCCACGATCGGCACAGACCCGTTCAGCCCATAGTAGGCGCGAAATGCGGCAAAGGCGCCCGCCGGATCCGCCTGGCAAACGACCAGATATCCAGCGGGCGGAATGCTTGTGGCCAGATCGAAGACGTATTGCACGCCATCGGTCAGTTCGACGCCGTTGAGCAGGAGCGCGGAATCCGTGCTTGTGTTATGCAGTTCGATGAACTCGTATTGGCTTCCCGCCGGAGGATTATACATCAGTTCGGTCACTCTAAGATACCGGGCAAGAGTCACGTTATTATCCGGCGTCCCCACGATAAATTCCGCCGGCGCGGACCAATGTCCCCAACGCCCGGTATTGTCTTTCATGCGCGCGCGGACGCGATAGGTCCGCCCAATCTCGACCGCCCCGCCCGGAATCGTCACCGCGCTTGTGAACGCCGCGAGTTCGCCGCTCTCCCAGGTGGCTGCGATTTCATAGCGCCAGGGCTCTTTGGGATTGAAGCCGGGCGTGGACGGATTCCGGATTTCGCCGATGCGCCACTCCATCGCGGCAAACGTTCCCGCGCCGAGGGGATGGCTGTAGGGGGAACACTCAAACCGCAGGTCGTTGATCGGATTGCCCGCTTTACCCACGTAAGCGACGGTCGGCGTGGCCGGAATATTGACGTCAGTCAGTAGCGTGGTGTCTATCCATACGCTGCGCGTCGTCACGTAGTCTTTCATTTTCTGCATCATGCCCGGAAAATCATGAGTGACGGAGCTTTCATAGAACCGGCCCTGTCTCGCCTTTCCGTTGCGGTCGGCATAACCTTGATTGAACGCCAGGTCCGTCATGACCCAGTGGTAGTCCCACATCGCGCGGTCGGCGTCCACGAACGATTGTCCGGCGGCCGGGGTCCAGATAATGGCCGCCAGCTCGTCAATCATCCTCCATGTTTGATCCTCATTGTAAAGGAGGTCGCGGATTTCGCGCAGGCGGTTGCGATAAGCGATCCCGAACTCCGCATTCGGAAGCGCCCGGTCGCGGAAGGGGCTGGCGCCGTTGCCATACATGTTATTGGCCCAGGTCAGATCAATGTCCCAGGTATGAATCTGCCAGCGGTTGTTGTCGGGATTGTGGAAGTAATAATAATTTTTCCCATAGCCAATGTCATAGTGATGAATGGCTTCGACGATGCTTCGGAACGAGTAGTAGCGATCCAGATCGAAACTATCCTTCCACCACTGGACGGTCGGCGTCGTATTCGTGTACGCGCTGACGAATTGATTAAGATCGGACTTATCGCTCGGTTGAGTTGGGCCTTGGTTATCCAGCTTGCCCGTTCCGCCCTCCATCTTATAGAGATTGCCGTCCGGCAAACTGTGCTCATCCAGGAATTGCCCGTCATATTGCTCGCATGCCAGATAGAGCCCCCAGAAATCGCCGTCGTACTGCGCGCCGGAGGTGGTCATGGGAGGATGGGCCATGTTCAGCCGGCCATCCTCCTGTTCCTCGTCAATGATGCGCATCTGGCAGTATGACGTCTTGGGCGATTCGAGGCCGGCCAGGTTGAACAGCTTGAAGCCGACCGCCTCGAACAGGCCGTGCTCGCCGCGATTCAGGTAGTCGCCCTGTTGGATGCAGGCGCCCAGGTTGAGCTTGTCCCAGGGCGTGTCATAGGTGCGCCCATAGTCGTCGCGCATCGG
>JAPLSP010000588.1 GCA_026398575.1 Candidatus Sumerlaeota bacterium
TTATTTGTGTTCATTCGTGGTTAACCACCAATGCACGCGAATAGACACTAATATCATGATCAGGACGCTCCCATAAATCTCATATATCAAAAGCAATTCGTGTTTATTTGTGTTCATTCGTGGTTTAGCAGCAGAATCATTGAGGGCAGAATGATAATGATTCTGCCCTCAATGATTCTGCCTGTAATCCGCAATCTCATTAACGTTGTGCCTCCACCCATGCATGCCCAAGAGAAATCAGCGCCGACTTCTCCATTGCGATATTCCGGTCGTAGGATTTGCTCGCGCCGGTTAAGCAAATGCGCCAAAGACCGCTGGCGCTGTCGGGCTCAGCATCGAGCGATTCGGCGCTTTCCATCAGAACCGGCGATTGCCGTTCCCGTTCTGCCGTCAAAGATTCCATGTTTCCCGCGATGTTGGCGCCCGCCGCGCCTTCGATCTCCATCCGGCGCAAGCGCTTGGAGGCGTCAATGAAATAAATGACGCTGTTTCCGCCGCTGCCCAATTTCTCGAAGACCAAGGACTTGCGATTTTCACTCGGCGCCAAACGGACCGAGCCGTGCGCGTCAAAAACCGCCTGGGCGAAAAACGTCGCGGCGCCTCGCTCGAAATTCAGCTCCGTTTCCGCGATCGCATTTTCCATCGGCGGCATCGTCAGATACGAGATCGTTGCCGCGCTCATGATGGCGACAATCGCGATCACGATCAGCAGTTCGATCAGCGTGAAGCCGTGCGCGGGCGCGCATCGCCGGTTAGCCATATCGAATGTCTTCATGGCTGCGCTCCTATCCGGATCGTTGTCAGGCGAACCTCCGGCTTGCCTTCCGGGCCTTTGCGGCGGACGCGGACGTCAATCTCCCACAGGCCGCTGGCGGTTTTCCGCAGCGACACCGTGGCCGAAGCGCCCGACGGCCAGGATGGATTTTCAATCCGCGTTGCGCCTTCCGACAATTGGGCTGCCGGAGCGATCCGCCAGCGTTCCAGTTCGCTTTGCGCGATCAACACGAGCGCGGCGCGGTCGCGAGCATTGCCCCGGATCATGCGCGCCTCGCCGACCGCGCGGAGCGTAAAAGCAATGGTGATCGCCAGAATCGCCACGTACATCAGCGTTTCCAGCAGCGTCAATCCCCGGCGGTTGTTCAAGAGAAAATCCATCGTGAATTACCTTATATATTGCCCTAATTCGAAAAGAGGCAAATAGAGCGATGTGACGATGCCGCCCACGACTCCGCCCAGGAAGAAAATAATCGCAGGCTCCAGCATCCCTGTCAGGCGTTCGCTGATCATATCGAAATGCTCTTCGCAATATTCCGCGATTCCCTCGCAGGCTTGGGGGCTGTCGCCGCGCGCCTCGGCTTGGGCATAAAGATAAGCAGCCGCGGGCGGAAGCACCTTGCGCATCAACGGCCCCGTGGCGAACCCTCTTTCCGCCTCGCCAGCGATAACGAGCAACATGCGCCGCGTTCGCGCGAGCCACACCGCCAGGCTGGCCGCTCGCAGCGCTGTCGGCAGTGGAACGCCGCGCTGCAACATCGAACCGAGGAAGCGCATCACAATGGCGCCGTCGCTCAGCGACACCAGGGGAACAAAGATATCGAGCGCTTTCAGGATCACCGGCGCCGAGTCGCGGCGCGCGATCCTCGCCAGGCCGGCCACCAAAGCGATGAGCAATGCCACCATTGCGGGAATGAAAGCGCGGGAACCCATGACGGCAAACAGCAGCGTGGTGGGCAGGGGCAGGCTGTCCGCTCCCAATTCGTCGAAAATACGCCTGAAAGGCGGAATGACGAAGACGGCAAGAACGATCATGACGCAGAGGCTGATGATGACGGCGATGGCGGGATAGAACAATGCGGAAACCATCGCGGTATGATGGCGCTTGATGCGGCGCGACTGGTCGAGGATGAACCGCAGGACGCCGCCCATGTCGCCCGACGCCTCGCCGCATTGCGCCGCTGCGATCAACTCGGCCGGCAACGGGGGAGTTATCTTTGCGAGCGCCTGCGAGAGCGAGGCGCCGCGCGCGATGGACGCCGCCAGTTCCTCGTAGAGCCGCCGCGCGCGCGGGTCGCCGAGCGTCTGCGCCACCTCGCGCAAGCCGTCCGGAACGGGAACGCCCATCTTTGTGAAACTGGCCAGATCGCCGATCAATCGCTGAACGTCATCAGGCTTCATTTCTTATCTCGCTTCCTCAAGGCTCTGATTGACAAATTCAGCGCCTATCTTTTGCCTCAGCGTAATGTAATGCGACTCAGGCAAGCGCCAGCTCTTGGAGTAAGGTGGCTTGCCGCCTTCTTTTTTGCGCCAAGGCCATTGAATCGCCAAAAAGAAGGCGGCAAGCCACCTTACTCCAAAAGCTGGCGCCGTTCGTATCCGCATTACTTCATCCCTTCAAATCCCCGTGAGTTGGCACATGTACGATCCTATTTCAAAAATCGGCAGATACAAGGCGATCACCGCGCACGCGATGACCAGGGCAATGCACAAATGACAGACGATCTCAAAGGCGCTGCAAAACCGCGCCATCGTATGGCGCGCGTCCTGCTCGGCGTCCTGGGCGATGTCGCGCAGCGCCTCCATGAAGTTCGGCGCGCCTTCCGCGAGCGCCAATTGACGGCTCAACCTTGCGGGCAGGAGTTTGCTCTCCAGGCATGCCTTCCCGATCGAATGCCCCTGTTCGATCATCCGCGCCGCTTCCTGCGAACGCCGCCGCATCCGTCCGCCGCTCATTTCGCCGGCGCGCCGGACTGCCTGCGCCGGCGGAACATGCGCGTCAAGCCCCAGCGACAGCGCCGCCAGCCAGCGTGCCTGCCTGTCCGCTCGCGTCCCCCGCCCAAGTATCGGAATCCAATCCATCCGCAATTGAAGCCGGCTTGCCACGAATAGAAATATAACGGCGGCAATCACACCAAATAACAAGAGCGCGAAAATGATCGTGCCCTGATGAGGCGACATGGAATACAGCGTGCGGGAGAATGGCGGCAAAGGACTTCCATTCGTTGCCCACACATACATATCCGCAATTTTAGGCATCACATATAGATATATGAAAGAGATGATGCTTACCGCCATGATGAAAAGCGCAAAAGGATACATCAATGCTTTGCGCCAAAATTCCGACATATCGCAATCAACAGCCTGAAAGCGAGCCAGCCGCCGCAGCGCTTCGGGCAGCAGCGACCATTCTTCGCCGGCCCGGACGATGGCGACCTCTTGCGAGTCGAATGGATAGAAGGCATCCATTGCCTCAGAAAGGCTCATGCCTTTTTCCACGAATCGCCGCAGCCTTGCCGTCATCTCCGCGGCGATGGCATTTCTGAGTTCCAGCGGCCACCCCAAGGTTTGAGCGATGAGATATGGCAACCATGAACCCGCAGGACGGAGGCTCGTGAAGGACTCTTCGCAGAGTTCAAGGGCCTGCGGCAAAGGCGTACGCATGGCCAGCATTCGCGAGAGTTCGGAAAACAACAATACTTTGGCGCGGCTGCGGCGGCTGAGCAGGAAGATCGAAAGCCTATTAATGAGCGCGCGGAATGGACGGAAGAGCATTCGCAATCCCGGCAACTCCCGCAGATCGCGGCGCCAGATTGACGCTTTCGCTTTTTGTGATTTCCCAAGCAAATCAGGAGGAGGCGTTTTTTCTTTGTTTTCCACGCTCTGCTCCCCCGCGTCCGAAATCTACCTCAAAAGACTGAATTAGGGGGAGAGTAGCCTGGAACCATGCCTTTGCGCAAGCGGAATTCCGTTTTTTCCTTTCTTCATTATGCAACCACACTCCAAATGCTGGCGCTGCTCCTATCCGCATTAATCTTCTCTTCCTTACATGAGTATTTGTGATGATTTCATGTTTTGTTATTTGCGGATATTAGCGCTATAGCTCAGCGCCTTCGATTTCAAGCGCGATGACGCTGACGCGCGCATCGGGCGGCGACGAAGGCAGTTGGATGCGGAGGCCATCCGGTTCCTGGGTTATGGGAAGGGTTTGATTGCGGTTGGAGAGCGGATAGGCTTTTTGGATTTTGTTTTTGATGGGCGCGCGCAGCCGGCCATCTTTTGGCCAATCGAAAATGTGCAGACCGGCGGCAGCGCGCCGTCGCCCGTCGGGCTGACAATCAGCAGCAGGTTGCCTCCGCGGCTGACGATGTCCACCAGCATGTGGATCAACCCTCGCGACGAGAGGGCATTGGACTCATTGTCCTCCCAATTGTATCCGTAGGATTGGCTGATCGAGCGGCATTCTTCCCAGGGGAAGCCGGCGGTTCCATCGAAGCTATGAAACTCGCTGGTGATGAAATCGGCGATGACGCGCGGCACGCCGTGTTCGGCGCGTGTGCGGCCTGAGCGGTCGTTGATCGCCACTTCCTTGCGGCCTTCGGCGTGATTGTAGAAGTAGGCGTTCAGTTCATGGGTCCGGAAATAAGTCATCGGATCGAGCCAATCGCCGTCGTACCACAGCAGGTCGGGGTCATAGCGGTCAATGAGTTCCTTCAATTGCGGCGCCAGATAATCCGACACGAAATCCCGGACCGGAATCTTGCCGGCGATCATGCCGGAATTGATCTCATCCAACGCGATGATCTTTCCGCCCTTGTCGGTTTGGAGCATGATCCCGCCTTCGGCGATGATGGGATAGAACCACTCGAAGAGGGAGAAATAGGCGCCGCATCGCAAATCGCGGGCGCGGCAGGCTTGCATGATCTCGGCGGTGAAATCGCGGCGGGCGCCGATCTTCAGGCTGGTGCGATGCGTGAACGAGGAATCCCAGAGGCAGTAGCCGCCGTGATGCTTGTTGAACGGCACGACGTATTTCATACCCGCGTCCGCCGCCAACTGAGCGTAGTACTCGGCGCTGAAATTGCTTCCGGTCAGCAGCGGCAGAAAATTATCCGGGTGAAAATCCTTGCCCCAGACTTCATCATGGTATTGCGCGGTTTCGGGCTTGTACCGGCAAAAATACTCGTACCAGTCCGGATACATCGCCTTGGGAGTCGGCGCCGCCCATCCCGCGACCGCCCACGGTCCCCAATCCAGAAACATGCCGAATTTGGCGTCGAGGAACCATTGCGGCGCGTGATGACTTGTCAGCGAATCGTCCGTCGGCTTCCATTTGCCGCTTTGATTGGCATGGTGGATTTCGTCCCATGCCGCTGCGGCCCGGCGCATCATGTCATCCGAATCGCGTGCGCGGAGTTCGTCCACGCTGAGTGGATAGCGCCAAGGCGCGAAATTCGCAGGGCGGCGGGGTTGTTTGCCTGATCCGGGAAACACTTCGTTCAAGGTTAGAGACATTGTGGTAGGAAGCCGGCTGGATATCGCCAGTGGATTCACGCGGCAATCATGATTCCTTCGCGGCGCGCGATTTCGAGAATGGGGCGGGCTTCATCCGTTTCCCATTCGCGCTCGCCGCAAGGGATCGGCTCTATGCGGGTATCGGCATGGCGGGTCATTTTCCAGAGTTGCTCAATCTGCGGTCGTTCTTTTTTAGCGTCAAACTCAGGGGCAATCACCACCAAATCAATATCACTCCATTCGGTGGCATCGCCGCGCGCGAAAGAACCGAATAGGACTGCGCGGTGAGCGTTAATGCCTGACCGTGAAAGCACAGCAAGGTATTGCTGAATTATTTTTATAACAGCGCCTTCAACCATTGGTATGCCTTTAGCCGCGCAAAATGGGCACATAAAATT
>JAPLSP010000626.1 GCA_026398575.1 Candidatus Sumerlaeota bacterium
CCGGCGCTCCCAGTGGCGCTCCCAGTGGCGAACCAGGCGGCTGGCGGGATCAGGTATTGGAAGAAGCGGGGGAAGATATACGGAAGCGCCAGCGGCAGCAGACCCACCAGCAGCCAGATCAGGCAAAACCGGTCGGCGGCCGTTGGCAATCCGCGCCGGATGCGCCGCGCCAACCCGATCAGCACGAGCAGCCATGCCCAGTTGAAAACCTGCCATAAATCGCGCGCCCAGGTTTGAGCCGTCGGCGGATAGCTCTGAAGCGACTGCTGATAAAGATGGCTCGATTTGAAGGCGAAAACCTCTGTGAACATTCCCTGCAAAAATAGATAATACCAGATGCACGGCAGCAACGCCGCGAAAAACCAGTAAATCACAAGGCCGCGAATGGCGGATTGCTGATCGGCGCGCGCCGAACCAGAGTGCGCCATATCAGAACGCGACGAACCAGAGCGCGCAAAATCGGAACGCGACGAACCAGAGCGTGCCGTATCAGAGCGCGCCAAGTCAGAGTTCATTGAATCAGAGCGCGATGAATCAGAGCTCCCTATATCAACAAAGGAAAGCGCGGGATTGGGCGGCTGCGCGCGGCGGGAGGCGAGCCAGTTCATCGCCTGCATCGCCAGGATGGGGATGATGGAAGTGACGGCGGTTTCCTTGGTCAGGACCGCCAGACCCATGAGCAGTCCGGCGCCGGCCGCGGGAATGTATTTTTGAGTGGAACGGGTCGCGCGCAGCCAGGCGAGGATCGCCGCGACGTTGATCAGCAGGCTCCAGGATTGCGTTATGGGAATTTCCATCACGCAACCCCAGGCATAAGCCGCCAGCCCTACGCCAAGCCATGCGGCGTTGCTGCGGGCGCCAAACTCGCGGAACAAGCCATAAATCAGCGCGCAGGCGAGCAGGGCATAAAGCATATAGACAAGGCTGAACTCGCGCTGAAAGTATTTGCCGTAGGCGCCGTCGTTGCGGTCAAACTCCTGCCACATCTGCCGGAATTGATCGCTGGGCGCGCGCTGAACGAGGGAGAGTTTTTGCGGAAACAACCGGACGAACGGCAGCGCCGCCGCGAGAAATCCCGGGCGCAGCCGGCTGCGGAAATAGAGTTGCGACGTATCGAAGCCATTGTCCAGTAGCAGCGCGGCGTTGGCGATGGCGCGCCGGTCGTCAAACGGCAGAACTTGGAATTCGCCTTTTTCCGTGCGGCGGCAGATCGGCGCGTGCCAGCCCAGCCAGAGAAGCGCGAAGAGCGAAACCGCAAGAATAAGGCGCAGATTTCCGCTGCCAGTCGAGCCTGGGATTCCGACGGACTCCGAAGCCGCATTCTGCGCGCGCATTGCCTGCCATTTGCAAACGCAGCCCAATATCATCCAGATGATCCCTCCTGCCGCCGTCAGCATAAGCGCGCTCATAAATATAAAACCGCTCGCATGAAGCTGCCGTGGCCTTTGAATCTCGACGCGGACATATTTCAGCGCGGAAGTCTCAGCGAGCGAGCCGGCGGCTGACAGCGACGCTTCGATCTTCAGCTGGAACCGTCCGGCTGCGGGAACGGCCTGCGTCACGTCGCGCAATGGCATATCGGATGGGATGTTGTTGATCCGGAATTTTTCGGTCAGACCTTGGGTGGTTCCATCGGCGGATTGGAGCAGCGCCAGATTGACCGTCAGTCCCGGCGCCGTTTCTTTGATGACCTGGATTCGGACGCGATGATCGCTGAATTTCGGAAAGTCATAGCACAGCGTCGCCGTTGTCTCGCGCGCCAGAACAGGCCGGTAAGGATCGCGCCATTCCGGCGACCAGAGCGCAATGAGTTCATTGATCGGCGAGCCGGCAGGATCGAAGCGGTCTTCGTAGAGATTCAGATTCGGCGAGCTGGCCAGCCATCCGCACAGAAGCGCCGCGGATACGACGATGAAGAGAATAAGAATGCCGTGATTGAGCGCGAGTCTTCGGTTTAGGGGGATCATGTGTGAAATCATGCCCTGTTCATGCGGACTGCCTGTTATTCACACCAGGATCGCTTTGCCTCGCTATTCTTGGCCTATAGTTATTATCTCTAGGGCAGCAGCACTCTCTGTGCGCAAACCGAATCTCTGGCGCAGCCCCCGATTATGGGATCGTCTTTTTACCCTTTCGCCGGATGCGCCTGGAAGAAGAAGCTTTTGAGGAGAGTTGAAGAGACGCTACATCTGCCAAATCCTTGGGACGGCCTGCCGCTGCCTTGTTTTTAATTAGATGCTCTCGACTGATAAAACTCAAAGCAATATCTGGCTGAGTATCGCTAATACAATCCCGGAATACTTCCTCATTCGATACGCCATCAATGGACGTGATCAGATCAATTCTCAGTGGCGGCACGCCTAGCTGAACGATTGTCTTGGAATCAGTAAAATCATGCGCGGTAATATCACTAAATGAAAAGCCGAAATCCTTAAGCGCGCTGATTAACTTATGCGCGTTATCTTTGTTGGGATTAATAAGAACATCCATATCCCCCGTATAGCGTGGATGACCATGACGCGCCATGGCTATTCCGCCAACGATGACAAATTCAACGCCCTTTGCGTTGAGTGATTGTATAAACTCTTTGAAGTCCTTGGGGAGATCCATAATCCTGGCCGTGCTGCATGCGCACTAAAAAATATACCGCCTCGATTCGCTCCGCCACAGGACGGCTAAGCCAATATTCCAAATCGCTCGGCGGCGGCGAATCGCGCGAATACTTTCGGATGATTTTCTTCATCCGCTTTTCCGCTATGCCAATGCCTGCCGCGTGCGGTCTCATTTTCAATTTCTCATTTCTCATTTTACATTTTACATTGATAACAATGCCTATGGCAGCCCTGCCTCATTCCGCCTCTTCCGGCGGACGCGCGGGCAGCGTGATCGTAAACGTCGTTCCCACGTCTTGCGTGCTCTTCAGGTCTATCGTGCCCTTATGTTCCGTGACGATCTTGCGCGTGATGGCCAGTCCCAGGCCGGTGCCTTTGCTGCCCTTGGTCGAGAAGAAGGGATCGAAGATTTTTTTCTGGATGTTCACCGGCATGCCGCAGCCATTGTCTTCGACAATGGCTTGAATCAACTTCGCGCTCGCATCATAGATTGTGCGGCCGGTCACGGTGGCGTTCGGGCGGCCCGCCGTAGCGTCCACGGCGTTGCCAACCAGGTTCGTGACGGCGTCGCTGATATTCTTGACGTCAAACGCCGTAATGGGCATCTCCTCATCTACCTGGCAGGCGATCGCGACATTCTGTTTGGCGGCGGTTTCGCGATACAGATCCATGGCCTCCTTCACGACTTCGTTCAGATTGCCCGGCGCCAGCTCCGGTTCGCGCTCCTTGGAATACGTCAACATGTCCTGAACGAGATTCGAGATTTTGTCGTTGTTGCGTTTCAGGATCGGCCATGCCTGTTCGAGGATGTGCATATCGTTGATCTTGAGGGCGTGGTCAATCAGGCTGGCGCTGCCTTTGATGCCCATCAGGATATTTTTGGCGTAGTGCGAGATGCCGGCCACCGCCTGCCCGACGGCGGCCAGGCGTTCGGCGCGCACGGCGCTCTGGATCAGCAGGGCGTTTTCGATCGCGATGGCCGCCTGGCCTGCGAAGAATTCAATGATATGGATGTCGTCATCCGTGAAATCCTTGTCATCATGCTTGTTCAGCACTTCCAGAACGCCGATGAGTTTGTTGACGCGGATCATGGGCGTGGCCAGCAGATTGCGCGTGCTGTATTGCGACTTCTCGTCCGCCTTCTTGAAGTGACGGGGATCCTTGCTGCAATCCTGAATCACGAGCGTCCTGCGTTCCAAGGCGCACTGTCCGCCGATACCGGCGCCCATGGGCAGGCGGATTTCCTTGACGCCTTCGCCTTTTTCACCCAGCGCGACTTCGAAATACAGCTCGTCGGCCTTCTCGTCATACAGCAGGCATGAAGAGGCGTCGGCGTCCACGACTGCCTTGCTTTCATTCATGATCGCTTCGAGCAGGGCGTGCAGGTCGGTGACTTGCGACAGGAAATTATTGACGCGGTAGAGCGCGTCCACCACGCGCGCTGGATCGCTCGTGGCATGATCTTCTTTGGCGCCGGCGGTCTGTGCCTCCATAAGTGCTCGCCTCGCATGAGATGATAATGAACGGACCAAGGCTCCCCAACGATAATGCCAATCGCATTAGCGTATATTATGCACCCTGGAAGGAACGCAAGCAAGCGCAAAGATGCAAGCAGCGCGAGACGGGCGGACAAAGACTTATGCCTCAGAAGAAAACTACGCTTTGAATCTTTAAAGCGCAGCTATTTAGGCTCGGCTCAACATGGCGGAAGCTAAAGAATTTTTCAATTGGCGGTAGGATGCCCTATCTCTGAACACAACGATTGCGCATAATCCGCGCAAGCACCGCATGTCTCCATATTTCGAGGCGTAGCGACACTCTCAAGAACCCTGACAAGCGATTCGAATATTTGTTTCGGAAAATGATGAAACTGGCCATCCGAATAGCGATTCAGCATAGTCAAAACGGTGCAGCAGCCACTATCAGAGATTGAAAAACCACTATAATGACTAAGCGTTTCTATTAATGCGTGACATATGGCGGGAATAGGAGGTTTCATAAGAGATCTTAGAATCAGTTCATCTCTCATTTGTTTGCGAAAATCTATATCCTTCAAGTCAACTAAAGGAGTATAATCTGGCGGTTTAGGAAGATTCTCGACTACATTATTATTAAACTGGCTATCCGATAAATAGCTCATTATAAGGGCATTGCCTGAGCATAAGGACATATTCGCGGCAAATACGTTCGCCTCATCCTCCTGGAGTACTCTCCAGTTATAATATTCTCCAGGGATGATATTATTCCCCCATCCTTTAAGCACGACTTCGATCATTTCTTCAACGTGTCCGCAAGCCAGATGACCAAGTTCATGGGCGATGCAAAATTTCGCCAAATCACTTTTATCTTTCACGTCCTCATCAGAAATAATAACCGTATATGTCTTCCGGTCATCCATCAAGAATCCTAAACTA
>JAPLSP010000702.1 GCA_026398575.1 Candidatus Sumerlaeota bacterium
CAGTTTTCTGTTATAGAACACGGATTGGGTGGATCGGGCGGATCATGACTGATTTTTGGCAACGGGCGCGGGGCCATAAACAAGCCTTCTAATTCTCTGGAGCCGTAATGCAGAATATTTTTTCAAACGGAGTTTGAAAAAATATCAGGATTTATATTTCCGCATCAGGCCGATGACGACGCCTTGGATGGCGACGCGGGCGGGTGCGTAATACATGGGCTTCATCGCGGCGTTGGCGGGTTGCAGGCGGATGCGGCGTTCTTCCTGATAAAACTTCTTCACGGTGGATTCCGTTCCATCAATCAACGCGACCACGGTCTGGCCGTTCTCGGCGCTGTCGCGGCGCTCGACGATGATCAGATCGCCGTCGCGGATTTGCTCGTCAATCATCGAATCGCCGCGCACGCGCAGAACGAATGAGGATTTCTGTCCGACGAATTCCGCGGGGACGGCCACTTCCTGCGGATCCTCGACGGCTTCGATCGGCGCGCCGGCGGCGACCTGCCCCAGCAGAGGCAGGCTCCGCGAGGCGGCAAATTCGGCGGCGCCGGTCAATTCAATCGCGCGGCTTTGGTTCTTCCGCCGTCGGATCGCGCCTTTGCCTTCCAGCGCGGTCAGGTGTTTGTGGATGGTTGCCGCCGAGGCCGTTCCGATGCGCCGGCCGATTTCCTCGAACGAGGGCGCATACCCGTTGCGGCCGATGCAATCCCGGATGAATTCATAAATTTCGCGCTGGCGTTTAGTGAGAGCAACCATAAGCCGCCTCTTCATGATTTTTTCTTCGGCGCCGTGATGATCAGCGTTCCGTCTTTGTATTCCGTCTTGATCTTTGCGGAATCCACCTGCCCGGGAAGGCTGAAACTGCGGCTATAGCTCGCCGAGGAGCGCGTGGTGCTGATGACGCCATTGCTATCTTTGGTCTCCGTTTGCTCCTCGCTGCTGCCTTTGATCGTCATCATCTTGCCTTCGATGTCCACCTTCAGATTCGTGGCGTTCAAGCCTTTGGCCTGAATCCGAATCTCATAGGCGTTCCCCAAGTCTTTGATCTCAGGCTCGCCGTGGAAAGAAAAAACACTGATCTGTGAACTTGTGTCTCCGCTCAAAGAATGGCCTTGCGCGGCGCCGCCGCCCATTCCTTTGGAAATGGTTCCCTTTATTCCTCCCGGAATTTGATCCTTCG
Organism: Candidatus Sumerlaeota bacterium; assembly: GCA_026398575.1. The sequence goes on from JAPLSP010000702.1 coordinate 1,181, forward strand.
GGGCGCCTTGGGACGCGCCGGGGGAAGGCGCGGTATTTTTCATGCTCTCCTGCATCTGACGGATCATCTCATCCAATCGCGCCATGCGCTGCAGGATCGTCTCCTGACCAGCGAGCGGCTGGCTTGGATTTGGCCCTGCCGCCTGGCCGCGCTGACTGAGAATTTCTTCCCGGTACTTGCGCATTTGTTCCTGCGCATTCTGAAGAGACTTTTCGAAATCCTGCTGTACGGAATGCGGGCCGGCGTTGTCGCCTGGGGCGACCGTGTGAGAACTCAGATCGCTCTTCTGGATCGTGTGTCCGGTGGTATGACTGCCGGGAACGGGTGGGAAGGATTCCTCCGCGCGGACACACAGGGTCATGGCAATCAGCAGCGCCAGGCATAGGCTCCAACGGATTGTGATCGGGGACATATTCATGGATGGGTTCTCCTTTGCGAGATGATTTGGATTTTTTTCGAGACGATTTTGATTTTTTTAGGCCTCACAACTGCTTCAGACATTTATAAGCAATCGTTGCGCCACTTCCAGCAAAAAAAGCGCGGAGTTCTATTTCTATTCTTTACGAAAGCCTCTTGTTGACACGCAGCAGGTCAATCCCTCATGCTCCGTCATCACTTTTGCAAAAAATAGACGCTATGTCCGCAGAGTCACAAGCAAGTACAGCGATGGAATTAGCCGCCGGTAAACATGTCCTCTTGGGCGTGACGGGGGGAATCGCCGTCTATAAGGCCTTGGATGTCATCGGAAGATTGCAGGACGAAAAGGTTGAGACGCGGGTTGTCATGACGCGGGCGGCGGAGAATTTGGTGTCGCCCATCACATTTCAAGCGCGTTCGGGCTATCCTGTTTTTACAGATATGTGGACGCCCGCTCCTGCGGGAGTTCCGGGTTCCGAGTTCCGGGTTCCGAGTTCTGAGTTCCGAGTTCCGGGTTGCGAAGATAGTGATCAGGATTCCGAGCGGAAGGGCGCCATCGCCGGCGGAATGACATCGAACAAAATCATCGAGCATATTGAATATGCGCGGTGGGCCGATCTGATGCTCGTGGCGCCGCTGACGGCTCATACGGCAGCCAAGTTCGCGCTCGGGTTGGCGGATGATGCGCTTTCGACATTATATCTGGCCTATGATGGCCCTGTCATTGTGGCGCCGGCGATGAATACCGTCATGTGGCAGCATCCGGCCACGATGGCGAATTTCAAAACCTTGAAGGAGCGCGGCGTCGAGATCATCGAGCCTGACGAAGGCCGGTTGGCGTGCGGCGAGATCGGCGCGGGGAAGATGGCTTCCGTCGAGCGCATCGTTGAAGCCGCGCTGCTGGCTCTGACCCGGAGCGGCGAATTGCAGGGGCGCCGGGTTTTGATCACCGCCGGCCCAACGCGCGAATATCTGGACCCTGTGCGATATCTGAGCAATCGTTCCTCCGGCAAGATGGGATATGCGATGGCGGGCGAAGCCTTGCGACGCAGCGCGGAAGTGACGCTGGTCAGCGGCCCGGTGGACTTGCCGGCGCCGGCAGGGATCAGTCTGAAGCGCGTGGTATCGGCGCGCGAGATGCACGAAGCGGTCGCCTTGGAGATTGACACGGCGGACATCGTGATATTCTGCGCGGCGGTGGCGGATTTCGCGCCGCAGCAAACAGCCAGCGCCAAACTCAAAAAGACGGGCAAGCCGCTGACATTGAAACTCATGCCGGCGCCGGACATTGCGTTCGAAACCTCGCGCCGCCGGCGGCCCGGACAGTTGCGCGTGGGCTTTGCCGCTGAAACGGATAATCTGGAAAAAAACGCGATTCAAAAAATGGAAAAGAAACGGCTGGACTTCATAGCCGCTAATGACGTATCAGACAGCCGCTTTGGCTTCGAATCCGATCACAACCGCGTGACGCTCTTGGGCGCCGGCGGACTGCGGATCGCGTTCGAGATAATGACCAAGCGAATGTTGGCGCGGAGTTTGTTCGATGAATTCGTGAAAGCATGGCGCATGAAAGCGGCCAAATCCAAATCATAAATTTCTACCCAGGGAGGATGTGGAAATGAATCGTTCAGAATTGGCAAAGAAAGTTGCGGAAAGCTGCGAGTTGTCCGATGCAGCCGGTCATCGGGCTGTTGATGCGGTTTTTGACATCATTCAGCAGGAACTGGCCAAAGGCGAAAAAGTGGCCATCTCTAAATTCGGAACCTTCGCCGTGCGTTCCCGCGCCGCCCGCATGGGCCGCAATCCGCGCACGGGCGAGCAAGTGCAGGTGCCGGCTTCAAAGAAGATTTCCTTCAAAGCCGCGGCCACGCTGAAGGAAGCGTTGTTGTCTCCGCCGGCAAGCCCAACCGCAACCGCTACCGAATAACTCCGGATAGAACTAGAGGCAGGGTTTACGCGATGCGCGGGAAGCTATCCCCGCGAAAGCGTGAACCCTGTCTTTGCATAATGTAAAATGAAAATTGTAAAATCACAACACGTTGTCGTTTGGCGTGTGGCAACAGCCTAAGATTTTTTCAAACTCCGTTAGAAAAATTTTGCGCATTGCCGCGCCAGAGAATTAGATGGTTTGTTCATGGCGCCCGTGCCTGTTGCTGAAAATCCGTCATGATCTGCCCGATCCGCCCGATCCGTGTTCTATCACAAAAAATCAGATTGAGATAGAACACGGATGGGGCGGATCGGGCGGATTA
>JAPLSP010000309.1 GCA_026398575.1 Candidatus Sumerlaeota bacterium
TCCTATCCGCATGAATACTGTCCTCTCATATAAGTAATCGCGATGAAATATTGTCATCGTATTTGCGAATATGATCGCTCAAACACCATCTAAAGTTGGAACTACAAGCGCCAACTGAAGTTGGAACTACGAACACTGGAACTACGAACTCAATGCTCGCGCTCTATTTGCGCTGCGGCGTTGACTTTTGGGCATGTTTCATTCCTTAAAATTTCTTCATAGCTCAGCATATCCTCACGCGGTTTTTCCTTCATTTGTTTCGACAACGGATCGAACAACGCTAGCAAGGCCTTATAATCCGGGTCTTCCTTGTTTGCGAAGACCGCTTTGCCGCAGGCTTCGGTTCCGCCGAAAAATTTCGATAGCGGCGCGACGAAGACATTGTTGTTTTCCGGGTTTGTGATGCGCATGTAGAACGCGCGCGGAATTTGAATCTTCCCCTTGGCGTCGGGCTTGTGACATGAGGCGCAGCGCCGCTCGGCCACTTTCTGCAATGCCTCATCCCATCCATCCGGCAGCATCTGACGGCAGCCCTTGCGGTCGTGATGCGACGATAGCGATGTCCCATAATACGGCACGTTGAGATCAATCCATGCCAAGATGCGCCGCCGCTCGTTGTCCTTGAGTTCGGAGCGCAAATTGCCTTCCTTGTCCGGATGGCCTGTGATGATAAGGTCGGCCAGCTTGCTTGCAGGCGATCCCCAGGATTTGGGCGCGATGACCAGAATGTCGGATTCCATGCCGTTGTAGGTCGGAATCCAACTCGTATAAAGATTGGCGCCGAAGGAGCGCGGACTGGCGCCGCCTGTTTCTGCATTCATCGCCGCCGTTCCCTTGCGCGCGAGGATTTCATAAGAGACGTTGAAGAAATCGGTTTTGTCGCCGCTCAGGTCCACACCCTTGGGCGTATCGGCGGCGTTGTGGCAGCCGCCGCAGTTGCGGTCGAAAACGGGCTGGACGACGTGCGCGTAGCTGAATCCGGTCAGGCCCCATTCGGGCGCACGCGGCGGCTTGATGTCGGTGTCCGATCCGCTCTGCATCGCCACAGGCCGGGCGATCCGCTCGGGCGCCTGATCGCGCGGCTCATGGCAGCCAACGCATCCCTGGACTTCGCCGGGCATGAAGTGTGTGAAGCTCCGCATCCGCTGCACGGCGCGTCCCATCTTGTCGAGCGCCATGAAATAAAGCGGCACGCCCGCCGGCGCCTTGAAGCGCGCCGAGCCATCCTTGGCCACCGGGACGTAGCCCCAGACTTTTTTCGGCGCATAAGTGGCGCCGCACGAGACCACTGGAAACTGGAATCCAAAGACGCGCCGCCCGACGTCGGCGAACTGCCCTTTTTCGATTTCCTGAACGACGCAAAGCTCCACCACCTCGCCGCGCTTCACCTGCGGTTCAAGGCCGCGATAGACGTCCTGCAAATAGATGGTCGCCCATGGCTCGGCCTTTTCGGGCAGCGTCGCGGCGCGCGCGGGCGGAACGGGCTGTGAGCGAACGGGCATGGGGCTATAGAATCCAATACCATCGCGCGGTTTGAGCAGCGCGCATTGCGCCGCGCCCTCAAAATCGCGCAACAGAATCGTTCCGAGCTTCGACACCAGGAAATGCGTCTGATCAATGGGGAAGGGGCTTTCGTATGGGCCCCTGATGTGATTGCCGTTGCCCTGATCCACCTTGCCAATGTCCACCTCCGGCGTCAGGTTTTGGATTGCTTCCTGCGCGTTGACGCCGCGCGAGGGATCGAGCACGCCAATGGCGCCGCGGCAGGGGCCGTTGTGCGCCGTCATCAGGCAGAGGATCTTTTGCGAGCCGGGGATGGCGCGCGGCTCCATGAACGTCGCCGGCGAAAGCACGCGGTTGCCATAAAAAACGCGCAAGCTCGTGCCATCGGGGTTGAGCGTCCAGAGGCTTTGGATCGGGATCGCCGGGCGGTCCACGTATTCCCAGCGGCTGTAGATGATGCGCCCGTCGTTGAGCACGCTCGGCGTGAAATCGTTGAGGTAGTTCGCCGACAAACGCACGACGTTCGAGCCGTCCGCGTTCATGCGATAAAGTGTCCCGACGGGCGAGGTCCAGCAGTAGGCAAATTGCGGTTTGCGCGTTGAAAGGAAAGCAATCCCGCCGTCCTGCAGCCAGCAGGCGTTGAAGTCATGCCATGCGTCGTTCGTGAGTTGCTTCAGGCCTGAGCCATCAGGATTGATGGTGAAAATGTGATAGGTCTCGCTCGTACTCTTGCGCCAGCTGAAGAGGACGCGCTTGGCGTCAAACGAAAGACTGCAATCGAGAATCTGCCCCTGCGATGAATCCACCAGTTTTTTCAGGTCGCCTTCCTTGTCCTTATCGCCCGGGGTGAAGAGGTAAAGCCCGCCGCCCGCCTGGAAGCCTTCGACGTGATAGGTATAAACATGCGTGGGATTGAGTTCGCGCCGCTGAATCACAAGCAGCGACCGGAAGCCGAACGAGCCGTCGAGCAGCGCCTTTCGCAGCGGCTGCGCCTCCGGGTCTTCGACGATTTCTTTGTCAGCCGCTTGCGGCGCCGGGGCGGGCGCGCCGGGTTTCAGCGCAACCAACTTGCCCAATGCCTCCGGCGCGGGATGCGACGCAAAAATCTGAATCTCCGAAGCGCCCGGATTGAATCCGCTGTATGAGCTGGTGAACTTCAGGATGAGCTTGGAAGCTTGGATCGGCGCCGCAAGCGCGATACATTGCGGCCCCTGCGCCATTTGGAATTGCGCGCGCGCCACCGGCTGAGAGGCGTCGCCCGCATAAACCTCGCAATCCTTCCAGCATTCCTCCGCGAACCACGCCGTGCGGCCATAGTAAACGATCTCGGCGACCGTGACGGGCTGCTCCCATTCGAAAGTCAGCTGCGCGCCATTTCGATGCGTATTCCCCTGCACGCACCAAGCCTTCCCCACATCGCCCTTGCCGCCCGCCTCCGGGATTTGCCCATCCGCGACGTTCTTCGCCACATAGTCCTTGCTGTATTCGGAATTGGCGGTGATGCGCGCTTTCGGGGCGAGATTTTCCGGCAGCCGCAGGGAGGTTGTTGTGTCCCTCGATGCGCTTTGTCCCTGGACCCAAACAGGCAGCGCTGCGATAAGAAGTGCGCTAATCAGAATTAAGCGATGCATGATTCAATCCTCTGAGAAAATTCTATATCGTTTGCCCCAAGCGAATCAATAGAAGCCCGCCGAAATTCTGCGCCATAAAATTCATGATTGCCCCCGCCAATGTCCTGGCATTATGGTCAAAGCGCAAGCGGGTACGCCTCGCGGTGTAGCTGTTCTATAAGCATAAGACCTTTGTCACTGGGCGATGAAAAGCGGGATCTATCAAGCTTGGCGCCGAATGGTAGGCCGTCCCGCTCCGCCGGGCGGCCT
>JAPLSP010000418.1 GCA_026398575.1 Candidatus Sumerlaeota bacterium
GCTGACGCACTCTTGGTTCAACAGATTCCGCAAGCTCATACCGAGATATGAGAAGACGGACTTGTCACACGTCGCTTTGGTTACTTTGGCCGCTGCCATGATTGTGTTGAATAAGGTCATTGTTATTTATAGATAAGCACTTAGCGATCTTGGGCGTCGTGAAGAGGCGCTGGAGACAGCGCGACAGGCAGCGGAAATCCGTGAGAAATTGGCGCGTGAGCATCCGGATGTCTTTCTCCCTGATTTGGCTTTGTCGCTGCATAATTTGGCCATTTTTCTTGGGGATCTTGGGCGTCGCGAAGAAGCATTGGCAATGGCTCAACAGGCGGCAGAAATTCGCGAGCAATTGGCCCGTGAGCATCCGGATGCCTTCCTCCCAGATTGGGCGATGTCGCTAAGTAATCTGGCAAAGTATCTTAGCGAGGCCGGGCGGCACGAAGAGGCGCTGCAAAAGGCCCAGCAGGCAGCGGAAATCGATGAACGGTTGGCCCACGAGCGTCCGGACGCCTACCTCTCTGATTGGGCCTTGGCGCTGAATAATCTGGCAGCATTACTAAGCGCTCTTGGGCGACCCGAAGAGGCGCTGCAAAAGGCGCAAAAATCTGCGGAGATACGAGAGCAATTGGCTCATGAGCGTCCCGATGCATTCCTTGCAGATTGGGCCATGTCGTTGAAAAACTTGGCAACTCTACTCGGCGATCTTGGACATCGAGAAGAGGCGCTGGAAAAGGCGCAACGGGCGGCGGAAATCCGTGAACAACTAGCGCACGATCTTCCAGATGTTTTTCTCCAGGATTGGGCTGGGTCGCTGAATTATCTGGCAGATCTTCTTAGGGATCTCGGGCGGTACGAAGAAGCATTAGCAAAGGCACAACAGGCAGCGAAAATTCGTGAGAAGTTGGCCTTCGAATTTCCAGATGCTTTTGCCCCTGATCTTGCGCGGTCAATGGGCACATTGGGGGAAATCCAACGCACGATGAACCAACACAAGGAAGCAGCAGAGTCCTTTCATAAAGGAATTTCGCTTCTTTGCCCTTTGCTTGCGAAAACACCCGCCGCCTTTGCTCAGTTGATTACCAGATTAATGCAGGAATATGAGGCGGAAATTAAGCAGACTGGACAGGCCCCGGATGAAAAACTTCTTGCGCCAATCAAGGAGATTCTGCAAGGCGGAGAGGGAAAAGCGTGAACAAGGCGGAAATCCTTCACCCGATAGACGTTCACACGCACATCTTCCCCGACGAGCTGGCGGCGCGGGCGATGGAGGCTTTGATGCGGGGGGCGCCTGCCGAGCGCGCGTTCAGCAATGGCACGCGCGTAGGGCTTTTGGCGCAGATGGACAAGGCCGGCGTCGGGCGGGCGGTTGTGGCGGCCATCGCCACGCGGCCCAAGCAGACGCCGGCGATCTTCAATTTCAGCCGCAGTCTCAAAGCCGATTCGCGCCTCATCCCCTTCGCTTCAATCCATCCGGCGGCTGGGGACGCGATGAAATGGATCAAGGAAGCGGCGCGCGAATTCGTCGGCCTGAAGTTCCACGCCCATTATCAGGACATTGATTTCCAGTCGCCGCAATTTATCGCCCTCCTGAAAGCGGCGCGCGACGCAGGGCTTGTGATCCTGTTGCACGCCGGACAAGACCCCGCCTATCCAGGCGACATGCGCGCGCGTCCGGAGGCGATGGCCCGCCTGCTGGATGCGGTGGGGCCCGCAAAAATCATCGCTGCGCATCTGGGCGGATGGCTGGATTGGGAGGACGTGCTGCGTTACCTGGTGGGACGCGAAGACCTGTATTTCGATACCGCAAGCTCGCTGGTTCGCTGTCCGAAAGAAACAGCTTTGGCTATCATCCGCAAACATGGCGCCGACCGAATCCTCTTCGCCTCGGATTCCCCCTGGCAGGATATATTGGAAGAACGACAGCGCCTGGAGTCGCTTGGATTGGCAGACGATGACCTGCGAAAAATCCTATATGAAAACGCCGAGCGCATCTTCAACCTACCGCTGCCCGTTTGATTTCAATTGCCTTTACCAACGGCGGACGTTTGCGCTACGCTCGCTTTGTTTTTAATTAGTTTTGAAAGATCCCGCGATGGCTTTTTATTTGATCGGTGTTGATGGGGGCGGGGCGCATACGACGGCGTGTTTGTTGGAGGCGGAATCGGGACGCGCGGTTTATGGCGAGGCGGGCGCGTGCAATGTGCATGTCGTTGGGATGGAGGCGGCGCTGGCTGCGATTGAAGCGGCGGCGCGCAAGGCGATGCGCAATGCGGAACAAATAGGATTTTTAACACAGGCTGGGAACCTGGCGCCACTGATGGTTTGCTGTTTGAGCGGCGCGGGACGCAAAGAGGAACAGGAGGCGATTATCCAGGGGTTGAGCGTACGCGGACTGGCGGATGAAATCCATGTCTGCGGCGACGGCGAGGCGACGCTGGCGTCGGGCTCGGTCTTCGGCGCGGGGATCGCCGTTATTGCGGGAACCGGTTCGTTTGTCTGGGGACGCGACGGTCAAGACAAGACGGCGCGCGCGGATGGATGGGGCAGTCTGCTTGGGGATGAGAGCGGCGGATTCGGCATCGGCCTTGAAGGTTTGCGCGCCGCATGCCGCTGTCATGATGGGCGCGGGCCGGCAACCTGCCTTTTGAAAATGGCTTTGGAGCATTATGACGTTGAATCCGCCCAAGGCTTGATCGCGCAGTTGGCGGCGCCCGTCATCCCACGCGACAAGATTTCGGATTTCGCGCCGCGCGTCTTTGAGGCGTGCGAGCGGATGATGGACCCCGTGGCGGTCGAGATCGTTGAGCGCGCCGCCGCCGGTCTGGCTCAATCCGCCATGGCCGTGCGGCGCAAATTGTTCACGCCTGAGCAGCGCGCGACCCTCGTCGCCGGCGGGCATCTGCTGCGGCGGCAGCGCTTTTATCAAGAGCGCTTCATCGCCGGATATCGCAATCTTTTTCCACAGGATGAGATACTTTTCCCCGAAGATTCCCTCGCGCTTGGCGCCGCGCGGCTGGCGCTCACGCGCAGTTCCGGGTTCCGAGTTCCGAGTTCCGAGTCTGACCCCCGCGGTTCGCAGTTAGCAGTTTCAGATACTTCGGAATATGAGGGCAATGTTCAAGGCGATCTCGCGCGAGAGGCAAACTGGAACTCGGAACTCGGAACTCGGAACTCGGAACACCGCCGGGTATTCGAGGAATGCCGCTCGCTGCTCACCGAGCAGCGGCATCCGGGCGCCGCGCGGCTGGACGAGATGGGGACGGCCGAAGTCCTGCGCTTCATGAACAGCGAGGATGCGCGCGTGGCGCCGGCGGTGGAGAAGGAATTGCCGCGCATCGCCGAGGCCGTCGAAAGGATTGTTGAAACCTTCCGCGCCGGCGGGCGGCTGTTCTATATCGGCGCGGGAACGAGCGGACGGCTGGGCGCGCTTGATGCCGCCGAGTGTCCGCCCACGTTCGGCATGCCGCCGGAAATGGTCCAGGCTGTGATCGCGGGCGGCGTCGCGACGCTCCTGCGCAGCCGCGAAGGCGCCGAAGATCGCGCGGACGAGGCGCCACGCGATCTCGCGGCCCGCGGCTTCTGCGCGCGCGATATTCTCGTGGGACTGGCTGCTTCGCGCCGGACGCCTTATGTCATCGCGGGATTGAAGCACGCGCGCGGATTGGGCGCGCGGACGGTTCTCGTCACGTGCAGCCCGCCCGAGGCGCCCATGGACTTCGTGGATATCCTGATCGCGCCCGCGCCCGGACCCGAGGCGGTCATGGGCTCGACGCGCTTGAAAGCGGGCACGGCGCAAAAAATGGTCCTCAATATGCTGACGACGGCGGCGATAATCCGCTTGGGTAAAGTCTATCAGGGGATGATGGTGGACATGCAGATGTCGTGCGGCAAATTGTCCGAGCGCGCCAAGCGGATTGTAATGATACTGACGGGAGCGGGATATGAGCGGGCTGAGAAGCTGCTTCGCAGTTCGGGCGGAAGCGTCAAACATGCGTTGGTGATGGGGCAATGCGATTGTTCGCATGAGGTTGCCGAGGATGCTTTGAAGCGAGCGGATGGATTTGTGGGGAGGGCGATTGCGATATTGAATATTGCGCCCGCTGAAGCAGGAACTACAAGCGCCCGCTAAAGCAGGAACTACTAACGAACTCCAAACGGGAATTGGGCTTGCCTCGCAAAAGTTCCGGAATTACTGTGGGTTTCAGATGCAATGCTCGGAGACAGATATGACGCCTAAAATTCTGGTGGTGGAAGGTTCGGACGCCGCGCGCAAGGCCGTTTGCGAGATGCTTCAGGATCGTCCTTGTGAAGTGCTCGAAGCGGAAAGCGGCGCGGCGGCTCTGGAAACGGTTGAAAGAAATCCTGACCTGCGGCTCGCCCTCATCGCACAGGAGTTGCCGGACATGCCGGGTTGCCGGCTGGCCGAACTCGTCCGCGCCAAGCGCTCCAAGGATGAGTTGGCCATCATCGGCCTATGCGGCGAAGGCGGGGTGGATCAGCCGGCGCAGTTTCTGCAGGGCGGCGCCGGCGACTATTTGCGCGCGCCCTTTGGCAAAGCGGAGCTCGACTGCCGGTTGAGTCTGAATCTGGAGCTGCTGGACCTGCGCGAGCAGCTCGAAAACACGAGGCAAAAAGACGATCTGACGGGCTTGTATCAACGCCGCTTTTTCATGGAGATGGGCCGGCGCTTGTTTGAAAAAGCCCGGCGTGGAGATATCACCGTTCTCGTCGCCCTGCTGGACGTGGACCGTCTCGATGCGATCAAAGAAGCTTGCGGCGCCGAGGTGGGCGACGCGCTGCTGATCCAGATCGCCAAGCAAATCCGCAAATCATTCCGCGCTTCGGATCTATTGGCGCGTTTCGAGGGCGGCACTTTTTGCATCCTGGCCATAGACATGAATCCCGACAATGCGCTCGAGATTTTCGACCGGCTGCGCCTGGGCATTGAACGTGTCGAGATAAAGTCCGGCGGCCGGGGCATCAAGACCACGGCCACCATCGGCGTGGCGTCGCGCATGCGCAAGTTCCTCGATGCGATGATTCAGGAAGCGCAAACCGCGCTGGCGCAGGCCAAATCCGCCGGCGGAAATCGCGTGACGATCGCGGGCGCATCGGAATAGAGCGGGGGCCGCGAATGGCGATCCGGCGATGTTGATAGATACCCATGCGCATTTGACCAGCGCGGATTTCAGCGCGGATTTGGGCGCCGTTCTCGAGCGGGCGCGAGCGGCGGGCGTCGAGCGGATCATCGCCGTCGCCGACTCGATCGCCTCCAGCGCGGCGTGTCTGGGAATTGCCGGGCGCCATTCGGATTTCATCTGCGCTTCTGCCGGCGTTCATCCTCACCGAGCCGGCGAGTTCGATGCCGCGGCCGCCGCGTGGATTCGCGAAGCCGCCCGCCGTCCGGAATGCGTCGCCATTGGGGAGATCGGATTGGATTATCATTACGACTTTTCGCCGCCCGACGCGCAACGCGCTGCCTTTGCCACGCAGTTGGACTTGGCGCGCGAACTGAACCTGCCTGCCATCATTCATTGCCGCGAGGCTTGGGACGACGTCTTTGCGCTTTTGCGTGAGCATCCGCTTGCTGCGGGCGGAGGCGTGATGCATTGCTTCACCGGATCGTCCGCCGAAGCGCAGGCGGCTTTGGAGTCGGGGCTATTTCTCGGCGTCGGCGGTATTGTCACCTTCAAAAAGGCCGGCGGCATTCGCGAAGCCATTGCCGGCGCGCCGCTCGACCGTCTTGTGCTCGAAACCGACGCGCCCTACCTGGCGCCGATTCCGCATCGCGGCAAACGCAACGAGCCGGCCTTCACGCGCGCGGTGGCCGAGTTCCTGGCGCGCGAACGCAATCTGCCGCTCGAGGCTATCGCCGCCGAAACCACGGCGAATGCCATCCGGCTTTTTTCAAAGATATCGTCATAAGGACGGAAACAGGAATGCAGCTTCAGAGACGAGATTGGATCATGAGCGCGAGTTATCTTGTTTATGCGGGCCTGGCGCTAGCGCTGGTTTGCGCGCAAGGCGTGGCGCGAGCTGAGTTTGAATTGAAGCAGGGAGCGCTGGAATTGAAGTTCGACGAGGACGGCGGCGCGCTGACCCGGATCGCATATCACGGGCAGGAGATCGCGCGCCCCAAGCCCGGTACGCCGCCGCTCACGTTCGGCGTCGGGCCGACGACGCGCACGGTCTGGTTCGAGCAGATGGGGCTGACGCGCCGGCTGGTCAAACAAGCCCGCCCCTCGCCCGGCGTCCTGGAGCTGACAATCGCCGCAGGTCCCTATGAGCTGCTCGAACGCTATCGCCTGCATGCGGATCAGCCGCGCCTGGACCGCTCGGCGCAGATCACGAATCGTGGCGCGGAAATTCTGAAGCTGCGTGGAGTGGCGTTCCGCACGCCGGGCATTGCCGCCGGCGAGACGGGCTTTGTCCGTTTCCCGGGTGTCTGGCCGCCGCGCAGCTGGCGCTTCGCCGAAATGGAATCCGGGCGCAAGCATTATGGACGCGGTACCATCGCGCCGGCAGCGGCGGAGCTGTCGCCCGCGCGCACGCTGCTGTGGATGAGTTGCACGGACGACCAGCCATCCATTGAGATGACCGAAGATCGCGGGTCTTTCGAGATGCGCCAAGGCGTCAATGCGGCCGGCTATCTGCGCCCGAACCAGCCGCAGGACATCGGCTTCGTCACGCTGCAAATCGCCGACAGCGACTACTGGTCTTCGCTGGAGCGGCTCTGGGACTGGATGGATTCGGCAGGAATCAAAGTTCCGGCGGACCGGTCCGACTGGGTACCCGAGGGGATTCTCTATTCGTTTCATCCCGGCGGAACCATCGGAAGCGGTTTCAAGGATCTGGGCGGATTCGAGGCCGCGACGCAGCGCCTGCTGCCAACGCTGCCGCGCCTGGGGGTGAACGCGGCGTGGACTCTGCCGGTCGAATTCAAAAGCCCGTACTGGCCGCTGGACTACTACCGCTTCATGGACGGCCTGGGCGACGGCGCGCAATACCGCGCGCTGGTCGCGAAAGCGCATGCGCTGAACTTGCGGTTTTGGCAGGACCTCGTGCCCCACGGCGGGGCGCCGCAGGCGGTTCACAACCAGAAGCATCCGGAGTTCATGCTGCGGCGCGAAGACGGCACGACGCTGGACTACTGGCTCAATGACTTCGCGCTGCCGGCATGGCAGAAATTCATCGCGGAGGTGACGGCGCATTACATGAAGGAGTACGGCATTGACGGCTTCCGCGTGGACGCCTGCGGCGGCAGCAAGGAGCCGAACTGGAACCCGGACATTTCCTACGCGCGCGCCAGCCTGGCCCAGCTGCGCGGGGGTCTGGACATGCTGCGCGGCATCCGAGATGAAGTGCGGAAGGCCAATCCGAAATACGGCTCGGTCCTGGCCGAGGTCGAGAGCGCGCGCCACGCCGCGTTCTCGGACGCGGAGTTCGATTTCTCATTCTGCTACACGCTGTGCCCGAACTGGAACCGCATGGAGGCCGGGCCGTATGCGGACGCCTTGCGCGAGTTTCTGGAGGAGCAAAAATACGTCATGCCGCGCGGCCAGATCATGATGCGCCACGTCGAGAGCCATGACGCGCTGCGCAGCCAGGGCTGGTATGGCGTGCGCGGCGCGCGCGCCATGTACGCTCTGAGCGCGTGGATCGGCGGCATGCCGATGATCTATCAGGGCATGGAGGACGGGCACGCCATCGCGCTGGCGGAGATCAACCGCATCCGGCGCGAGCGGCCTGAACTGTCGCGCGGCGACGCGCTTTATCGCGCGGCGTCGTGCGATGCGCCCGGCGTTTTCACCTGCCTGCGCAAACTCGGCAGCCGTGAAAGCGTCGTGGCCATCAACTTCAACCGCGATCCCGTGAAGGCAAAGTTGAGCTGGCCGGAAGGCGGAGCGGCGTCGGTGGAACTTGGCCCGCTGGACTACGCGGTGGTGGACGGTCAGGGGGCGGCGGGCAAAGCTGGGGCCGTTCGGTCCGACGCGTCCGACCGGTCCGACCGGTCCGACCAGTCCGACCAGTCCGAGAAGGGCGCCGTTCGGCAAAAGACAATCACTCTGGACGAGGCCGTTGCCTTTGAGCGCGCGGAGGAATGGTTTGTGGACAGCATCGAAGGGCGGTTGCGCGATGCCTGGGTCGGGACGCGCGGCAACGGGCAGGGCGGCTCTCACAGCATCTATTGGAGGCCGCAAGGAACCGGGACGTTCTGGCGCCATGCCACGACGCCGCTGCATCCGCTCTATTCGCGCATCGGCGTCAAGACTTCCGGCGGCGCGTGGACCGTTTATCAGATCGAAGGCGAATCCGGCGCAGACCTGCGGCTGGCGGAGCGCAACGGCGAGAAGCCCGGCCTTTGGCTGCTGGGCGCAAAAGGGCTGAAGGCGCGCGTCACGGAAATGGCGCAGCCTCCCGCAGAGCCCGATGTGACGCGCGACATCGAACTGGGCGGCGTGAAGCTTCGATGCGTCGGGCCGGAATACATCGTCTCAAATTCTCACTACACCATCCATCTGCGGCGGCAAGGCGGCGTGATCCGCCAATGGCGCGCAGGCGGGGACGTCATGGCGCAGGATCTGGATTTCTATGGAGACCAGGAATACTTCGCCTCCACCCATGGCAAGCAGGTCAAGGCTATGTTCGACGTGGAATGCGGCGCGCGCATCCGGGCTGAGGCAGACGGCTTGCATCTGCGCTTCGAGGGGCAGCTTCGCGGCGATCAGCGCTTCGCACTGATGCGCTCGCCGATGTGGTATCGCAACGAATACGTCTTCAACGCCGAATCCCGTTTTATTCAGCGATGGGCGTTCCGGACGGAGAAAGAAATTAAAAATCAAAAAGCGTTCCTCGCATTCTTTCTTCAGCGCGCTTTGGCGGACCGGTTCCGCTTCGAGCGCGAAGGCAAGGCGTTGAGCGAGGGAGTCCTGGACGAGGGGAGCAACCGCCAGGGGCTTGCCAAGGACGGCGCCTTGCCGGACGCCGCGATCTTCACGCGCGAAGGAAAGCCGTCATGGAAGCTGACCGGCATCCAGGCGCCCGCCGCCGCCGGCGTTCGCTGTTTCATGCAAGGTCACAAGCTTTTCATGACGCTGCTCGACGGCGCCGGATCGTCCCTGGAAGCGAATCGCTGGTATGAGTTCCAAGCCGTCTGGCACGCGCCGGGCGCAGAGCCTGCCAAGTGAGGGCAGAAAGACAAAAGCGGGCGACAAGAGGTGGCGAGATATTGTCGCGCGCGCTTGAAAAACATGACGCTTGCGATGCCATGCTTTTCTCCGCTCTCGCGATCCATGTAATCCCGCCCGCATTCGCCCGCTCTATAGTAGTCCTGGCCGGCAAGGTATTGCTGAGACGTCATTTACGAGATGTAGTCCCAACGGCATCCGGCCAAGCTCTACTCAATTAAGCGCAGTTCACTTTCGAACCATGCCGGTTTACGACACAGGCGGCGACAAAATTCTGGAAACGGTTTCATCTTAGCTGGATGTAGTTCCCAGAGCATTCGCCGCCTGACTATTGCCGCGCGATTTATCGCAACGGTTTCCACAGTCTTTTCCAACCTGGCGCAATCGCCGAAGACCACTTATCATTAGTTGATAAAGACGGCAGAAGTAAATGCCAAACTCCGGCGCCCGAGCTCCGAGGCGTGTGCCTCGCGGTGTAGCTGCTCTCTAAGC
>JAPLSP010000138.1 GCA_026398575.1 Candidatus Sumerlaeota bacterium
TACGGCGCATCGCTGGAGGATTGCCAAAAACTTATGCGGCGAGTCATTGAGCCGTCTTTCGATTTATTGCCTTCCTGATGACCATCAGGAGTACAATCGTAAGAAATAGCAGCCCGATGATTTGGATCAGGCGCCAGGCAAGATGATCAATCGCGCGGTTGGCGCGGGCGGAGGCCAAATCGAGCGTGTCCTGCGCCGCTTTCATGACTGGCGTGATGTTTTGGGTCGCGGTCGTGGAGGCGGCCAGGGCGTTGACTTCCGCGAGCAACGACCGGAATTCGGCCGAAGAGGCCTGCCCGGCGCGCGCCGCTTCGGTGTATTCGCGGATGTCGAAGGGGTGGTCGTCCTTTTTGTTTCTATCGCCGTGCGCGCTGTCCGTCGTCAGGCGCTCGATGGCTTCCAGCATCTTCAGCGTATCGCGCGCGCTCTGTTGAAACGCCAGCGCGGACTGAGTGTAATCCCGGACGTCGAAGGGATGCTCGTTTCCTTTTTTGTTTTTCTCGTCGCGCGTCGAATCCGTTGTCAGCCGTTCGATCGCCTCCATCAGTTTCCGCACTTCCTGCGAGCCTTGCTCAATGGATTGTGCGGCCTGGGAGTATTCGCGCACATCGAATTCATGCGCCGGCGCGCCGCCGGCCTTGATCCGGCTTTCCTCGCGCAGGCGCTGCTGTTCGGCTTCTTTCTGATAGGCGTTGACGGCGGCCATCAGGGCCTGGCTGGCCTGCGCCGCTGCCGTGATGGAATCGGCCGCTTGCCGGACCGTTGCGATGGTTTCGCTCGTGGATCGCACGATCGTATTGACGCCCGTGGTCAGGTGATCGGCGCGCATCAGAGCCTCATCCGCTTTTTCCAGCGTCATCCGGACGTCGCCCAGCGTCTGGCGCAGGGTTGTCTGGCTGGCTTCCATGTCTTTGATCAGCTGCTCCAGTTCCCTGCGCAGGCGTTGCGGCATTGCTTCGACGGCGTCGGTGAAGCGCGCGAAATCCTCCGTGCCGCGCTTGACGCTGCCGGGCAAGTCGGCCACGCCCGTGATGCCGCGCACGAAGCTGCGGCCCAGGTCAATGGCGCCGGATAGCTGGTTGTTCAGTCCGCTCACGGTTTGCGTCAGCAGGCTCGCGCCCTCTTTTTCCGGCGCGGCGGAATATTCGGTGATGCGCTTTTCGATGTCGTCAAAGTCACGCGGCGGCAGATAGGACGCCGCCAGTTCCCGCGCCTGGCGGTAGTTGTCGCCGCCGGCTTTTTCCGCGATGTCATGGGATGCGCCGAAAAGGTCCTTGTCCGCGCCGGTCTTGAGCCGGGTTTGCTGCCGCGCGCTCAATGCCCAAACATCCACCAGCGCCGCGCGCGGGTCCTTGTTGTCCAACGCCTGGCGATAGCGCTGTTTGGATTCGTCGCGCCAGCGCTCGATCTGCGCCTGCTCTTCTTTCTTCGCGAGTTTTTCCAGCAGCGCCTTGCCCGCCTCGTCCAGCGCGTCGTTAAGATTGACGCGCAGCCGGTCCAGGTCCTCTTTCAGCGCGGCGCCGGTAGTCTTGCCGTTCTCGCCCGCGGCCGCTGCACCAGCCATAGCCGGGCAAATAGAAAGCAAGAACGCGCCAAACACAAAAATGGAAAGCCTGCCAGAGAGCTTGGTTCTCCAGGAGGTCGCCGCATTAAAAAAAGTCAGGATTTGGGTATCTGCGGCGCGGCGACACACCATTCTAGGAAAGGTTCCTGGCGGCGAATAAAATCGTTCAAGCATCATAATGCGACATCCTTGGGCGCGATCTATACATCCATCGCTTGAGCGGCGTTATCTGCCACGCTCCGCCGAAAGGCAAGTCCAAAACCAACCCCGAAAACCAACCGGGCGCATTTCAGCCGCGCTACCTTGGCGTGCTGAAGGGGTCTGACAAAATAATGTGCGACAAAATAATAAAGCCATTCCTGCCTGATTCAACAACAAAGTGTCTTCATTGTTTTGTCAGACATTATTATGTCGGAATATGCGCCGCTTCCCGCCGGTAGCTGCCTTGGGATGCGCCCAGACCGACCTCGAAAAAGCAGTCCTCATCTTCATCTCTATGTCCACCCGGTCCACCGCGTCCACCTCGTCCACCCAGTCCACCCCCTCCTGCTCATCCCCTCTCCACAACAATCACGCGCGGATGTCCGGCGCCGTCTCGGAGCAGCTTGGGCGCTTTCCACCGCGAATTCGAGCGGATCAAATCCTGCGCCTTTTCTCCCTGAGCGTAGCCGATCTCGAATATCAGCGCGCCGCCGGGGAGCAAATGATCCGGCGCCTCGGCCAGCATTCTTTTGATGAATTCATCCCCTTCCGTTCCTGAGAAAAGCGCCAGCGCGGGTTCGTAGTCGCGGACGTCGGGCATGAGAGCTTCACGTTCTTTTTCACCGACATAAGGAGGATTGGAAACGATCAGATCGAATTCGCCGGAGACGGTGGAGAAAATATCCGATTGGATGAAAGCGATGCGACCTGTGTCTATGTCAGCCAAACCCAAGCGTCCGGCGTTTTCTCGCGCGACGTTGAGCGCTGCGGCGGATAGATCGGAGCAAACGACATGCGCCTCGGGGATTTCCGCAGCCAGCGTCAACCCGATGGCGCCGCTGCCGGTTCCAAGATCGAGAATGGAAAGTTCCGCGTTCCGGGTTCCGCGTTCCGCGTTCCGCCTTCCGCTTTCTGCGTTCTGCGTTCCGCGTTCCGCGTTTGGAGCCCCAGGCAATTTCGGAAGTTGAAACTCGGAACTCGGAACTCGGAACTCGGAACTATTGGTTCTGGGCCTTATCCATTCCAGCGCTGATTCCACCAGTAATTCCGTTTCCGGCCGGGGAATCAGAACATGCTGATTGACGAGGAATTCTCGTCCCCAGAATTCTTTGTGGCCCAGGATATATGCGATCGGTTCACGGCGCAGGCGGCGTTGAATCATCGTATGAAATTGCGCGCTTGCGGCCTCATCGAGCGCGTTATTTGCGCGCAAGATTAACTGCGTTTGATTCATTCCCAACGCTTCGGCCAGGAGCAACTCCGCGTCGAGCCGAGGGCTGGCGGCGCCGGCTTCTTTCAAGCGCAAGGCTGCCTTGTTTAATGCTTCTTCGATAATCGGAGGCAAAGGGGATGCCTGGTTGAGGATTGAGACAAGCGCCCGCTAAAGCGGGAACTCCAAACACCTGCTAAAGCAGGAACTCCAAACATCTTACTTGTATTTTGCTTTCAACGCTGCGCCTTTCTTTGCGCTTTGGCAGGCCAAATCCAAGATGTGGATTGGGCGGCGCGACCATTCGGGCGTGATGACGAGGCGCGCGCCTTTGGTCAAATGCGCGGCGACGTTTTTGTAAAACTCCTGCCCCTGGCTCGGCGGGTTTTGGCCGGAGCGAACGGTCTTGACGCCGTCCTCGACCGTCGCGATTTCCCACGTCGGGCCGTCGAACACATAGGAGCCTTTCGTGCCGGTGATCTCCAGCCAGCCGCGTTTGGGGTTGGCGTCGAGGCTCGATATCAGCAGCGTCACGCGCGCGCCGTTGCGGAAGCGCACGGCGGCAAATCCTTCATCCTCGATGGTATCCTTTTTCCACGGCGTCTGCGGCGCCCAGAAGCCCGTCTTCGTGAAGCCGCTGACTTCGGCAATCTCGGATTGGATGATCTGCAGCGAATACTCCAGCAGATGAACGCCCCAATCGTAAAGGATGCCGCCGGAGATCGTCTTGCTCGTCCGCCACCACTCGCGCGGCTTGTTGTAGCCGCTCATGTGCGCCTCGATGCGGAAAACCTCGCCGATGACGCCCTTGCGGATTTGCTCGACGGCGCGCAGGATGCAGCCGTCCCAATGGCGGTTGTGGTAGGTCGAAAGCATGACGCCCTGCTTCTTCGCCTCGCGAATCATCGCATCGCATTCGGCGGTTGTGATGGAAAAAGGCTTTTCCGTGACCACATGCCGCCCGGCGCGCAGGCATTGCAGCGCCAGCGGCGCGTGCGTATTGTGCGGCGTGATCACCGTCACAAGCTGAACGGCTGACTTCTTGAGCATCTCAGCTGTCGAGCCGTAGGTTTCAATGCCGGGGAAATCCGCGCGCGCGGCATTGAGACGCGCCGGATCAATATCCGCCACCGCCACCGGCGTCATCCCCGCCGCCTTCATCTCATTCAGATGCTGCCGCCCCATGTTGAACGCGGCGCCATACCCAATCGCTGCAACCTTGATGTCCAAGGCCTTCTTGTAGATCTTCATGCAGCTGATCCTTTCGGTGTTTAGTATTCCCTGGCCAAGGGTGAGAATTTCTCCGCACATTGCCGCCGCCATAGTCTCCGGCGCCCAGGAACCACAATAAAATTAGCGCCCCAATTAAGGCTTCGGTGGGCGCTGAAAGCAAGCAGGGAATTTGTGAAGGCGGGATGATCCGTGATCATCCGCGACATCCGTTACATCCGTGTTCTATTGCCGTTAGCCAGGCGACAACGGCAGTCAGGAAAGCGGCGCCAAGGACAACGGCGATGGAACACGGATGACGCGGATGCGGCGGATTGCCACGGATCCACGCCACAAAGCATCAGTCCGTCAAGCTCTTAGACGTGCGGATGGCGCAGAATTTTTTTCCGCACATGGTGCAGAACTCTTCGGGCGCCGCTTCGCATCGTCCCGCCAGGCGCAGGGCGCGGGCGCGTTCGGGGTCGAAGGTCAGCTCGAACTGCCGCTCCCAATCGAAGGCGATGCGCGCGCGGGTCATGGCGTCGTCGCGGTCGCGGGCGCCGGGCAGGCCGCGCGCTACGTCGGCGGCATGGGCGGCGATCTTGTGCGCGATCACGCCCTCCTTGACTGCCTGCTCGTCGGGCAGCGCGAGGTGTTCGGCGGGCGTGACGTAGCAGAGCATCGAAGCGCCCATCCATGCGATCATCGCGCCGCCGATGGCTGATGTGATGTGGTCATATCCGGCGCCGCAGTCGGTGACGAGGGGCCCAAGCGTATAGAACGGCGCCCCTCCGCAAACGTCGCGCTGGCGGCGCATGTTTTCTTCGATCAGGTTCATCGGGACGTGGCCCGGCCCCTCGACCATCACCTGGACGTCGCGCGCCCAGGCTTTCTTTGTCAACTCGCCCAGGGTTTCGAGTTCGGAGAACTGCGCCGTGTCGTTGGCGTCGGCGAGACATCCAGGCCGGAGGCCGTCGCCCAGCGAAAACGCGACATCGTATTGAGCGAAGATATCGCAGAGATCGTCGAATCGCGCATAGAGGAAATTTTCCTCACCGTGCGTCTGCGACCATTTGGCCATGATCGCCCCGCCGCGCGAGACGATTCCGGCGAGGCGTTTTTTCGCGTATGGAATGGCGCGGCGCAAAAGGCCTGCGTGGATCGTCATATAGTCCACGCCTTGGCGCGCCTGTTCCTCGATGATCTCGATGACGCGATCAGGCTTCAGGTCTTCGGGGCGTTCGACCTCTGACATGGCCTGATAAATCGGCACCGTTCCGATCGGGACCGAGGCGTGCCGCAGGATTTGTTCGCGCGTCTCGGCGATATTCGGTCCGGTCGAAAGGTCCATCACCGTATCCGAACCCCAATGCACGGCCACTTCGAGTTTGCGCAGTTCCTCGGCGATCGAAGAGCCTTCGGGCGAGTTGCCGATGTTGGCGTTGATCTTGACGCGGAAGGCCGAGCCGATCAGCATAGGCGCGGCTTCGGGGTGGTTGATATTGGCGGGAAGGATGGCGCGTCCGGCGGCGATTTCCGCGCGGACGAATTCCGGCTCGTGGCCTTCGATCTCCGCAGCGTGGCGCATTTCTTCGGTGGTTTCGCCCTGGCGGGCGAGGCGCAATTGCGTGACGTTGGTTTTGAGCGAAGCGGATTCGCGCTCGCTCCGCTTCGCTTCGCTTCGCAATCGCTCCAAGCGTTTCTCAATCCATTCCCTGCGCGTATGAGCATCATTCGATTGCATTAGCATTCTCCAAAAGCTGGCGCCATTCCTTTCAGCAAGGACAATGCGCCCGCGTAATTTTCTACCCAAGGGAAAGGAAAGGAAGGAGACCAACCGCCGCGTTGATAGCGCGCGGGCGAGCGGACTTCGCTTTCCCTCCGCCGGCATTATCCGGATCAGGTTCGAGGGGACCGGACGCTTCTATTTGAAGCGCCGCATCTCAGGCCGCCGCGCAAGCTTGCGTTAAAGGGAGATTCCAAAGAATTTCGGATAATCTCACAAAACAAAGCGCGCGGCGTTGCCGCCCCCAGCGAATTTATCGGGAGAATAAGCCCGCTCCGGCGGCGGGTCAAGCGGTTTGCGGGGACGTTAAGGACTGCCACCCGAAATCGGCCAATTTCTATGCTCTGCCGCCCGCTGTCCCTTGCGTCTTGCCTGCGCCGCTGATTTTGGGTTGCGCCGCAGGCCAGACGGGCGGCAGCATTTGGCGCATGGGCGTCATTCAAATACTTCCCGCGGTTCTCATCAATCAGATCGCGGCGGGCGAGGTGATCGTCCGGCCCGCGTCGGTCATCAAGGAATTGCTCGAAAACGCGATTGACGCCGGCGCGACGCGCGTGCGGATCGAGGTGGACCGCTCGTGCCGCAACCTGACGCTCATTGACAACGGTTGCGGCATGACGCCCGATGATGCGCGCCTGGCGATCCAGCGCCACGCCACCAGCAAAATTCGCGACATCGAGGACCTGACGAATATCACGACGCGCGGCTTCCGCGGCGAGGCGCTGGCGAGCGTCGCCGCCGTGGCGCGGTTGGAGGTGCTGACGCGCCGCGCGGAGGACGTGGCCGGATTCCGCCTCGCCATCGAAGGGGGCCGCGAGGAAAGCGCCGGGCCGGTCGGATGCGCGCCGGGGACGACGATGCGCGTGCGCGATCTCTTCTTCAACGTGCCCGCGCGCCGCAAGTTCCTCAAGAGCGAAGCGTCGGAATTCAACGCCATCATGCAGCTGCTGACGCGCCAGATGCTGGCGCGCGGCGACGTTGGCTTCATGCTGCTTCGCGAGGAAAAGAAACTCATCGAGCTGCCCACCGATCAGCCGCTGGCCTCGCGCATGGTCCATCTGCTGGGCAATCTGGCCGAAGAACAGCTGCTCAAGATCAACGACGACCGGCACGGCATAAGAATCTACGGATACATTACGCGGCCCGAGGCGACGCGCAAAGACCGGCGCGAGCAGTATTTCTTCGTCAACCAACGCCCCGTCACTCACCGCACCATGGGCTTCTCGCTCGAACAGGCCTTCCACGGATTGCTGATGGGCGGGCGGCATCCGGTTTGCTGTCTGTTCATCGAGATCCCGCCAGGCGAGGTGGACGTCAATGTGCACCCCACCAAGGAAGAGGTGCGCTTCCGCGATGAAAGCAAGGTGACGGGGGTGTTGAATCACGCGGTGTCCGATGCGCTTCGCCAGGCGAATCTGACGGCGGCGATGCGGCTGCCCCCTGGCGCCCCCAATAAAGGAACCGGCGATTTGGCGCCGGACCAGCGCCACGCCGAATTCGCCCAGCGCGCCGAGCAATTGGGATTCGCCCCACCTTCAACTCCTTATGCAGCGGGGCGTCTGCCAGACCTGCCCGCGCCCGAAAAGCCGCTCTGGACAGGCAAAACCAAGATAAGCTCAAAATCATCCCCGCAGCCCACCGCGTCCACCCCGTCCACCGCGCCAGCCTTCCAAAAAAAATCTGAAGCTGCCCCAGACGATTTGCGCTTCGGCCCCGAGGATGACAACGACAGAGCTGCCTCCACGCCGATGATTAATAATCACATCGCTCCATCTCTCGTCGCCATATCAGTAATACCTTGCGCAGATGATTCTTCAACGCCCCTCGACTTGGAGCAATCCTCAATCCCCAATCCCCAATCCTCAATCCCAAATTCGCAATCCCCAATCCCCACTCTGCAATCGTCAATCGTCAATCGTCAATCGTCAATCCCCACTCTGCAATCGTCAATCCCCAATCTTCAATCCGCAATCCGCAATCCGCAATCCGCAATTTCCACTCCCCAGCCCCTCGGCCAGATCGCCGATTGCTATCTGGTGGCGTCGTTGGGCGACGATTTGGTGGTAGTGGATCAACATGCCGCTCATGAGCGGATCAACTTCAACCGCGTCATGGCGGCATTCGAGCGCGGCGGCGCCGATACGCAGCCGTTGCTGATTCCTGTCACGTTCGATGTTCCGGCGCGCGACCTTGGGCGCATCGAGGAACTTGTGCCATTGCTCAAAAGCGCCGGGATCGAGGTCGAGCATTTCGGTGGGCGCACCTACGTCGTGCGCGGCATTCCGGCTTCGATGCCCGACATGGATATTGCCGCCGCAATTCAGGATTTGCTTTCCGAGGAACGCGAAGCCAGCGGCTTGACCGGAGCGACGCCCCAGGAAAAAGTGGCCGCGCGCATTGCCTGCCATGCTTCGATCAAAGCGAATCAGCATTTGTCGCCGGAGGAGCAGAAGCAGCTGTTGCGCGATATTTTCGCGGCGGAAGATCCTTATACTTGTCCGCATGGGAGGCCGACAATTATTCGGCTGACGCGGGCGCAGTTGGATAGGCAATTTGGGCGGGGTTAAGTGCTACACTCGCCGGCAGGGATGCCGGCGCTCCCAGTGGGCGCTCCCAGTGGGCGCTCCCAGTTAAACCGCTTGCTTTCGGGGGCGTCTGGGGTCAGTCTCTTGAGTGATTTGCGCGGCGGCTTGCGACTGCCGGAGGGTGGGTGTTTTATCCTTGAAGATGTTTGGATACAGGCGCCCGCTCCCAGTTTCTTGGGAAGGATCAGGAGGGATGGACAAGATACGAGTAGGCGTCATCGGCGCCGGACGCATGGGTCAACACCACGTGCGCATTCACGCCGAGCATCCGAATACGCAACTGGTTGCGGTCGCCGATGTGAATCTGGCGTCCGCGCAAGCGCTGGCAAAGAAATATAAAACCAAAGCCATTGCCGACTACCGGGAGTTGATCGGCGCGGTGGATGCGGTCTCCATCGCGGTGCCAACCGTCCTGCATCACGAAGTGGCCAGCGAGTTCCTCACCCACGGCATTCACGTCCTTTTGGAAAAACCCATAACCCGCACGGTGGAAGAGGCCGAAAGCCTGGTCAAGACCGCGCGCAAGAACCATGTGATTCTGCAGGTGGGCCATATCGAGCGCTTCAACGCGGCCATCCAGCGCTACCACGAAATCGCCGGAACGCCGGTTTTCATCGAGGCGCACCGCCTCGGGCCTTTCGATCCGCGCGTGCGCGACATCGGCGTCGTCATGGACCTGATGATCCATGACCTGGACATCATCCTGCACCTGGTTCAGTCCGAAGTGATCTCGATCGAGGCGGTCGGCTGTCCGGTCCTGACCGATCGCGAAGACATCGCCAATGCGCGGCTGCACTTCGCCAATGGCTGCATCGCGAACCTGACGGCCAGCCGCATCACGCCGAGCAAGAAGCGCAAAATCCGCATTTTCCAGCCGGCCATGTACGTCTCGATTGATTACGCCAAGCCCGCGATGCACGTTTACCGGCTCACCCCCGAACCGTCGCCCGCTCCCGGACAACCGGCCATGCGGATCAAGCGCACGGTCGAGCGATTGAAAAAAGAAGAGCCGCTCAAGGCTGAGATAGATCATTTCCTCGATTGCGTCGCCCACGGCAAAGAGCCGCAAGTCAAGGGAGAGCACGCCCAGAACGCGCTGGAATTGGCGGTGACGATAACCCAGAAGATGCGGGAAGACTATGAGCGGCGCACGCAGAATCTTCATCATAGCGGGTGAAAACTCCGGCGACCTTCACGCGAGCCAACTGATCCGGGCCGTGCGGCGCCTCGATTCCGAGACGAAGTTCTATGGCCTCGGCGGCCCGCAGATGCAGGAGGCCGGCGCCGAGATCATTCAGAACATCGTGCGCGATCTGGCCATCGTCGGCCTGACGCCCGTCATCCGCAATATCCGGAAGATATTCCGGCTGCTCCAGATGACGCGCGAACGGCTGGAAAAAGACCGCCCCGACGCGCTGGTCTGCGTGGATTATCCGGGCTTCAATCTGCGTGTGGCAGGCTACGCCAAAAAACTGGGAATCCCCGTCATCTACTACATCTGTCCGCAGGTCTGGGGCTGGCACTATAGCCGCATTTACAAGATCGCCAAAGTCGTGGACATGGCGCTGGTGATCTTTCCCTTCGAAAAGCGCATGTACGAGAAAGTGGGCGTCAACGTCCACTACGTCGGCCATCCCCTGCTTGATAAATTGCGCATCACGCGCGGACGCGAGGCGATCTGCTCGCATTTCGGCCTGGACCCCAAGCGCCTGCTGATCGGCCTGATGCCCGGCTCGCGCAAGCCGGAGGTGATCCGCCATCTGCCGATCATGCTGGACGCGGCCGAGCGTATCCTCGAAGCGCTTCCCACCGCGCAGTTTGTGCTGCCGCGTTCGACGACGATTGACCGCACGCTCCTTGAAAAATACCTCGAACGCAGCCGCGCCTCCGTCAGGATCATCGAAGAACAGCGGCTCAATATGCGCAAGGCGCTCGACTTTGAGATCGTCAAGTCCGGCACCTCGACGCTCGAGAGCGGCGCGATGCTCGTGCCGATGGTCATCATCTACAAGGTTTCGTTCCTCTCGTGGTTCGTCGGCAAGATGGTCATCCGTTTGCCGTTCCTGGGGCTGGTCAACATCGTGGCCGGAGAGCGGATCGTGCCGGAGTTGCTTCAGGACGAATGCACGGGCGAGCGCATCGCGGATGAAACGCTTTCGATTCTGACGGACGACGAGCGCCGCGCCAACATGGTCTATCAGCTCAATCAGGTACGCGAGGGATTGGGCGGCGCCGGAGCGGGCAAACGCGCCGGAGCGCTGGTATGCCAATTTCTGGATGGAAAAGCCGGGCAGGAGAGTGGTAAAAAACCACAGGCAACGTGAGAGGAATGAATTCGATGCTTCCACCCGAAATGCTAGCGAAAATCACCGCATGCGCAAAGGAATTCGACGCTAGCGTGGTGTGGCTCTTTGGCTCTGCGATGGGCGATATTGATAAAGCCCATGACATAGATCTGGCGGTTGAGGGAGTGCCGGATGGGAAGGTTTTTGATATGTATTGCAGGTTGAGTGACGTAATTGAAAAGGAAATTGATCTTGTGGACCTTTCGGTTAACCCGCCGATTCGTCATATCATCTGGGAAAGAGGTGTTCGCATTTATGAGCGCGCTAAATAAGTACCTGCGCGAGGAAAGCGCCAATATAGAAATAACTCTCTGTCTCATTGAAGAGCTATTGGGCAAGCCAACCCTTGACGTGCATTCTGTCGTTGCTTTGGGAACCTACATCCAAAATGCTTATACCGGCGTCGAGCGCATTATTCGCGGATTCCTGGAAGCAAAAAACATTCGAATCGAAAAAGGCGAATTCTGGCACACAGCTCTCCTGCAATCGGCATTGAGGGAACACATGGTTTCCGAACGTCAATATGGGGTTTTGCTTGAGCTACTGAAATATCGTCATGTCCACATTCACGGATATGGCCACTTGATTAAAGAACTGCGTTTGCGCGAGATTGCTGCTCCGGCGCCAGCCACCATTCGAGAGTTTTTGAAAAATGCATTAGAGGCGCTCGACAAGGAACCAAAATAATATTCATCTCATTTCCAAGGGAGAAGGCGACATGAGCGACACCAATCAAGGCAGCATCAAACGCAGAGCGTTCGTCAAAGGCGTGGCGGGCGCGGCAGCGGCGGCGGCGGGGACTTTTCTGATCGTCAAGCCGGGATCGGTTTTCGGCGCCGAGGCGAATTCCAAACTCGAACTCGGGCTGATCGGCTGCGGGGGGCGCGGCGGATGGATCGCGGACCTGTTCGAGCAGAACTCGAACACGAAAGTGGTCGCCGTCCACGACTACTTTGAGGACCGCGCCAAGGGCGTGGGAGACAAGCGCCAGGTGGAGGCGGGCCGCCGCTTCACGGGCTTGGACAGCTATCGCGAAATGGTCAAAGGCAAGCTCGACGCCGTGGCCATCATCAGCCCGCCGTATTTCCATCCGGATCAGATCGTCGCGGCGCTCGAAGCCGGCAAGCACGTCTATTGCGCCAAGCCGATCGCCGTGGACGTTCCGGGCTGCCAGGCGATTCTGGCGGCGGCGGCCAAAGCGGCGGGCAAACAAAGCATGCTGGTGGATTTCCAGACGCGCGCCAATGAGTTCTATAAAGGCGCCGCCGAACGCATCTTCCAGGGAATACTCGGCAAGGTCGTCATGGCTCAGGCGTATTATCACAGCGGGCCGCTGGGATCGAAAACCAAGCGGAAGGACGATCTGGGCCGCATGCGCAACTGGGTGTTCGACAAGGTCCTCTCGGGCGACATCATTGTCGAGCAGAACGTCCACGTCCTCGACGTCGCCAATTGGCTGCTCAAGGGCCATCCCCTCAAAGCCAACGGCTCGTGCGGACGCAAGGCGCGCATGGACGGCGACTGCAACGATACCTTCACCGTCAACTTCTGGTATGCGGACGATATCATGCTGTCGTTCAGTTCGACGCAGAGCATCAACGGCTTCGGCGCCTTGTGCAATCGCGTCATGGGAAGCGACGCCACGGTGGAAACCAACTACGGCGGCGAGGTTTGGATTCATGGGAAGAACGCCGGCTGGCGCGGTGGCAACACGGGCAGCATTTATAAGGACGGCGCCGTCGCGAACATCAAGGCCTTCCATCAGAGCATCATGGATAGCAAGCCGCTCAACAACATCGAGGAGAGCGTCAACAGCACGGCAACGGCCATCCTCGGGCGCGAAGCGGCTTATGCAAATGGCCAGTCAGTGACATGGGACGAGATGATGAAGGCGGCGCGCAAGCTGGAGATCAAATTGAATCTGCCGCCGGATGGTCCCAAGCAGCCGGCGTAAGTCGGACAAAATGACATGGGACTTATGGGGCCTATGGGATGTATGGGTCCCATAGGTCCCATGGTTCCCATACTTCACATGCCCAATGTATAATAGTACTTGGAGGCGATTGCGATGAAATCAAGGCATAATCTTTCAGCGTTTGCTGCTTTGATGGTTGCGGCATGGTTATTGGTTGCTGTCACTCCTGCCAAAGCCGCCGATAACGCAAAGGCCAAAAAAAACTCGCCACCGCCACCGCCTTCTGCCTGGCAGCAAATCAATACCAAAGCATTGCGGTTGAGTATCGAAAATCTGTCCGCCACGTTCGGAGATCGCTATCCGAAAGGCCGCGATTATCTAAATCGGCTGGAGGAATGCGAACAGCAGGTTCAGGAACTCGATAAAGGGCCCGCCCTTGCCGCTGACGATCTGGCCGCCTCCAAGACCTTATGCGGCGCGCTGATTGACCGATTCAAGGCGCTGCAACGCGACGCCATGCTCGCCAATCCGCTGCTCGATTTCGACCGGCTGCTGCTCGTCAAGCGCAAGGCTGACCGGCTGGGATTGCCGCAAAATTGGCAGGGCAACTGCGCGCTTTCTCGAAGCGGATACGACAACGAAATTGCCATCCTCTCGTCTCTCAAGCCCGACGGCGCCATTTCGACTCTCTACAGACCCGAAAAAGGCGAGTTCGTCGGAGACGTGGACCTGCACTTCGACGCCGGCAAGATGCTCTTTTCGATGCCGAAGGACAAGAATGGCCGCTGGCAAATCTGGGAAATCGGCGCCGACGGCAAGAACCTCCGGCAGGTGACGATTGACGAAGAGCCGGACGTGGACAACTACGACGCCTGCTATCTGCCTGACGGGCGGATTCTCTTCGATTCCACGCGATGCTTTCACGGCGTGCCGTGCGTCAGCGGCGGAAATACCGTGGCCAATCTGTGCATCATGAACAGCGACGGGAGCGCGATCCGCCAGATATGTTTCGACCAGGATCACGACTGGTGTCCGACCGTGCTCAACAATGGCCGCATTCTCTATTCGCGCTGGGAATACAGCGATTCGCCCCACTACTTCACGCGCCTTCTCTTTCACATGAATCCCGATGGCACGAACCAAATGGAGTATTACGGCAGCAACAGCCCCTGGCCCAACTCGACCTTCTATGCCCGCCCCATTCCCAATCATCCGACCATGATTGTTGGCGTCATCTCGGGACACCACGGCGTTCCACGGATGGGCGAACTGGTGATTTTCGATCCGGCGCGCGGACGCCGTCAGAGCGACGGCGCCGTGTAGCGGATTCCGGGCTATGGTGCCAAGGTCCAACCTGTAATCGGCGATTCCATCGTGAATAACTCCTGGCCCAAGTTCCTGCATCCCTATCCCCTCAGCGACAAATACTTCCTGGTCTCCATGCAGCCGGACGGCGGTTCGCCGTGGGGTATTTACCTGGTGGACATCTACGATAATCTGACGCTCGTGCGCGAGGAGCCGGGATACGCGCTCTTTGAGCCGCTGCCTTTGCGCAAGACGCCCCGCCCCGCAATCGTTCCCGATCATGTGGACCTGAGCCGACGCAACGCCTCGGTCTATCTGAACGACATCTACGTGGGGAAAGGGCTAGAAGGCGTGCCGCGCGGGACCGTCAAAAAATTGCGGATTTACGAATTTCATTACGCCTATCCGCGCATGGGCGGCCACAGCCACATTGGGATAGACGGCCCCTGGGACGTCCATCGCATCCACGGAACGGTTCCCGTCGAGGTGGATGGCTCGGCCAACTTCAGAGTTCCGGCCAATACCCCGATCGCTGTGCAGCCGCTCGATTCCGAAGGGCGTTCGCTGCAGCTGATGCGCAGTTGGTTCACCGCCATGCCGGGCGAAACGCTCTCGTGCGTCGGCTGCCATGAGTCGCAAAATAGCACGCCTCCCAGCAAGCCTTCGATGGCCATGAGCCGTCCGCCCTCCGAGATCGCGCCGTGGTACGGGCCGGCGCGCGGCTTCAGCTTCGCGCGCGAAGTTCAGCCCGTGCTCGACAAATATTGCGTCGGCTGCCACAACGGCGAAAAACGCAGCAACGGAAAAACAATCGCCAACTTCCGCGGCGACCAGCCGAACGGCGGATTCGACATCGTCAAAGGAAGCAAAGGATTCACGGCCTCCTACATGGCGCTGCATCCTTTTGTGCGCCGCCCGGGACCTGAGAGCGACTATTTCATGCAGAAGCCGCTCGAATACCATCCGAGCACTTGCGAACTCGCGCAAATGCTCACGAAGGGACATCATGGCGTCAAACTCAACACCGAAGCGTGGGACCGGCTTTATACCTGGATTGATCTGAATGTCCCGGATCACGGCACATGGACCGAGCATCGCGCCATCGCTTCTCCCATGCATGAACGGCGGCTGGAGATGCGGACGCGATACGCCAACCGTCCCGAAGACCCCGAAGCGTATCCGACCTCCGGCCCGGCGATTCTGGCCAGCGATCCACGTTATGCCGACAGCGAAGCGCGCTCCGCATCCAGTGTCCAGTTGACCGCCGTGGCAAATTCGCAATCCGCAATTGAAAATCCGCAATCCGGAATCGTCAATCGTCAATCGTCAATCGTCAATCCACAAGGCTGGCCATTCGACGCCGCCGAGGCAACAAAGCGCCAGGCAGCCGCAGGCGCACAAACACAAATCAAACTTGACCTTGGAAATAAAGTGGATCTGGACCTTGCGCTCATTCCGGCGGGCGAGTTTGCGATGGGCGACCTGGATGGCTGTCTCGACGAGCGTCCCATGGCGCCGGTCAAAATCGAAAAGCCATTCTACATGGGCAGATGTGAAGTCACCAACGCCCAATACGCCCTCTTCGATCCCGCGCATGACAGCGCCTATATCAGCGTCTATAATAAGGACCAATCCAATCGCGGTGAAATCGCCAATCGCGAACGGCAGCCCGTGATTCGGATTACATGGAGGGAAGCGACGGCCTACTGCGAGTGGCTGTCGAAAAAGACCGGGCGCAAATTTTCGCTGCCCACCGAGGCGCAATGGGAATACGCCTGCCGCGCGGGAACGGCGACGCCGTTGAGCTTCGGCGATTGCGCCGTTGACTTCGGCAAGCTCGCCAATCTGGCCGATCAGCGCGTCAATAACCTGTGCCGGGGGAATTCGCCCAAATGGATTCCGAGCGTCCCGCAGGTCAACGACGGCGCCATCGTCACCGAGCAAGTGGGAAAGTATCAGCCGAATGCCTGGGGCCTTTGCGACATGCACGGCAACGTTTGGGAATGGACGCGGACAACCTACAAACCCTATCCCTACGATCCATCCGATGGCAGGGACAGCGGCGAGGCCGAAGGCGCCAAGGTCGTGCGCGGCGGCTCATTCTATGACCGCCCCCTGCGCGCCCGTTCCGCCTTCCGCCTCTGGTATCCGGCCTGGCAATGCGTCTATAGCGTTGGCTTTAGAGTAGTCTGTGAAACAGAACCCAGCGACACCGCAAAGAAATAGCAAGGCTCATTCATGTCCGTGTCAGTCCGTGCCAGTCCGTGTCAGTCCGTATTAGCCCACAAAAATTTTCCAAGGAGGCTTCCCATGAGCAACAGTCGTGTTTCACGCCGTCGCTTCGTCCAATCCGCGGCGGCGGCGGCAGGCGTTTTCATGATCGTGCCCCGGCATGTGCTGGGCGGGTCAGGCTTTGCCCCTCCCAGCGAAACGATCACACGCGGCGTCGTGGGGACGGGCGGACGTGGCATGTCGCACGTGGAAGCCAATGCCCCCGGCAAGCCTCCCGTCACCCTGGCTGTTTGCGACGTGGACAAGAAGCGTCTGGCCAACGCGGTGAAGAAAGCCGGTGGATCCTGCGAGGGCTATGCCGATTTTCGCCGGCTGCTCGATCGCAAAGACATGGATACGATCCACATCGGCACGCCGCCGCATTGGCATTCCCTGGTCACCATCGCCGCCGCCGAGACCGGGCGCGACATCCTTTGCGAAAAACCCATGACCCGTTTCATCGCCGAAGGCCAGGCGGTGATCGAAGCCGTCCGCCGCAATGGCCGCGTATTCCAGATCGGGACGTTCGGGCGATTTGGCCGCGAGAACTGGCGCAAGCTAATTCTCAGCGGACGCCTGGGAATGCCCCTCACGATCCGCGTCGGGCCGCAGACGGGCTTTAACTGGAAAGTAAAAATGTGGAGCGGTCACGTCAACGACGCGCCCAAACCCGTCCCGGAAGAACTCGATTACGATCTATGGCTGGGGCCCGCTCCCTTCAAACCCTATTTCCCGCATCGCGTGCACGGCAGCTTCCGCGGCTATTGGGACTATGACGGCGGCGGACTGGCCGATATGGGAGAGCATTATCTGGACCCGATCCAGTATTGGCTGGGCAAGGATGAAGAATCGCCGGTCGAAATCGAGGCCGACGCGCCGCCCGCGCATCCGGACGCCTGCGGCCTGTGGGGCGAGGTCCGCATGAAATACGCCGACGGAACCACCCTCATCCTCGACAGCGGCGAATGGGGCAAACCGCCTCAGGCAGGACAGCCTCTTCTCGAAGGACCCAAAGGCAAAGTCTGGGGCGAAGGGGCGTCCAAGACCGACCCGGCGGGATTGTTCAGCGGACTGGACTCCGTGCCCGCTCCACCCAAGCTCATATCATTTCCGGAGGCCGTCCGCTCGCGGCAGAGATGCGGCGGCAACGAAGAGTCGTCGCATCGCTCCGCGTCTTTGATGCATCTGGCCAACGCGGCGATCCGCACCGGACGCAAGCTTCAGTTCGATTCCAAGACGTGCCGCTTCGTCAACGACGAGGAAGCCAATCGTCTGGCCGATGTTCCCATGCGCGCTCCCTGGAGGCTCCAATGAATACTCAATTCACATCCCACGCCAGGATGTTTCCCATGGCGCTGATTGCCGCGCTGTTTGCCTGGGGGGCATACGCGGCGGACCCTATGGAGCTGGTCAAAAAATCCCCCGCCGAAAACGCCGCCGCTCAGCGCGAGCTCAGCAAAGAACTAATCGCGCTCGGCGCCCCGGGCATCAAGCAGCTGTGCGGTATGCTCACCGACAAAGCCGACGACGCCAATGTCCGCTATGCCTTGCATGGTTTGGCGACCTACGCCGCGCGCCCCGGCGCCGACGCCGACCGCAAGCTCTTTACCGGCGCCCTCATCGAGGCGCTCGAAGGCAATGCGCAAGCCATCGTCAAAGAATTCCTGCTGCAGCAAATTCGGTTGACTGGCGGACCTGAGAATATCGCGGCGCTGGCAAAGTTCCTTTCCGACGAAAATCTCTGCGAGCCAACCGCCCAATTTCTCGTGACCGTTCGCGGCGAGCAAGCCGCCGCCGCGTTGCGCGCCGCGCTGCCTTCTGCGCAGGGCAAGCGACGCATCACGATCTTGAAAGCCCTTGGCGATCTTCAAGACGCCCAGGCAGCCCCGCTTGCGCTCAAGGACGCCGCCAGCGATGACCAGGTTCTGCGCCTGACCGCGCTCTATGCGCTCGGCGCCAGCGGCAATCCGGCGGCCATCGAGCCACTGGCCAAAGCCAGCGCCAGCCCATCGCGTTACGAACAATCTGATGCGACCCGGTACTATCTCCTCCTGGCGCGCCGCCTGTCCGAGCTGAACAAGAAAGACCCCGCCGCAAAGATTTGCCGCGAGCTGTATAAGAATCGCGCGGACGAGCCGAACGTTCAAACCGCCGCCCTCACGCAATTGGCGCTCACGCTGGGCGCCGAGGCTCTCCCCGATCTGACCGCCGCCCTGCAGAATCCGAGCAATCAAGTCAAAGAAGCTGTAATGGGAATCGCCGCCGGCGTTCCCGGTGAAGCGGTTACGCGCTGGTTCATGGATCGCATGAAAAGCGCGCCGGCCGAGCGCGCTGCGATACTGGCAAAGCTGTTGAAGCGCGGCGACAAGGTGGCTCTGCCGGCAGTGATCGAGGCGATCAAAGACGGCGCCCCGGCTGTCCGCCGGGCCGCGATCACAGCAGCGGGCGAAATCGGAGGCAAGGACGCGCTGCCCGCGCTGCTCGAAGTCCTCGGCGCCAAAGACGAAGGCGAACGCCGCGCCGCGCGCGACGCCATGATGACGATTCGCGATGACATCGCTCCCTGGATCGCGGAAAATCTCAAGAGCGCCGCCCCCGCCGCCAAGGCCGGTTTGATTCGGGTTCTGGCCGGCCGGGGCGCTGCGAATCAACGAGAGGCTGTCCTTGCCGCAACCAACGATGCGGATGATGACGTGCGCGCGGCTTCCCTGGAAGCTCTGGGAGTTTTGGGCGACGCCACATTGCTCCCCATGTTGATCGAGCGCCTGTCCATCGCCAAAACCGGCGCCGAACGCGACGCCTCTGAAAAAGCTGTCGCAAGCCTGGCGGCGAAAACCGGCGATCTCGACAAGGCCGCCGCTCTCATCCTGGAAGCGCTCAAGAAAGCAGCCGGACCGGCCAAGGCGTCCTTGATCAAAGTGATCGGAAGCGTCCCAAGCCCGGCGGCGCTTCCTGCCGTGAACGAAGCGATCAAGGACTCTGACAAAGGCGTCCAGGATGCGGCGTTCAAAGTTTTGACGGAATGGCCCGATTTGAAGGTTGCGCCCGACCTGTTGGCGCTGGCGCGTACTGCGCAACCGGAAAAGCGCCAGATACTGGCCGCTCGCGGCTATATCCGCTTGGCTGACAAGGCGCGCGCCACGCAGTCTGAAGTCGCGGCGAGGATGTTTCAGGACGCCGTCGAGATTGCCCGCAGACCGGATGAAAAAAAGCAATTGCTCGGCGCGCTCTCGGAGCTGAAGAATCTTCAAATGCTGAAAATCGCGCAGGGAATGCTAACTGAAGAAGCGGTGCGCAATGAAGCCTGCGTAGCGGTGTTGAAGATCGCCGGTGAAACCAAGAAGAAAAATAAAGCGGAGACAGCGGCAGCCTTGAAGGCACTGCTGGAGGTCAGCCAGGATAAGAAAGACAGGAAATCCGCTCAGGATATTTTGAACGAGATCGCGAAGATGAAATAGCTGCGTCGCGGATTGGCTAAGTGTTTTGATTCAGAATTACGATCACGTACTTTTGTCTAAACGCCGGATGATAGCGTCAATACTAGCAGATTACTTTATCAATGGACATCTCTATGGCTGCATACTGTCACCAGAAAATCGCGCGTCCTAAACATTCCATAAGCGCAAGGGCCCTGCAATGCGCCTTGCTGGCCATTGCGATGGCTTATGCCAGCTCCATCCAGGCCTTCGAGGGATGCACAGTCGAGGAGCCAAACCCGCAAATCGCGCGGGCGCTCCGCTCCAATACGGCGCCGCCGGTGAACGTGAAGGCGCTCCGGCTGGCCATCGAAGACATCATCAAGACCAATCCCGGCCAATACGCGCGCGGCCCGGAATTCCTGAAGCGGTTGGACGCATGCGAGAAGCGCCTGCAGGACTCGCAGAATTCACAAGCCACGCCCGCTGGCAGAAACAAGGTAAACAAGAGCGCGACGGATCCGGAGCTGGCGCATGAATTGCGTCTTTTGCAGTGGCAGGCCTTGATCGAAAATCCTGCCTTGGACTTTGACCGTCTCCTGATCGTCAAGCGCAATGCCGGCGCCCTGGGTCTGCCTCAAAATTGGCAGAGCAATTCCAGCCTGAAGCGCTCGGGCTTCGATAACGAGATCGCCATCTTTTCGCCCTTTCGGCCCAATGAGGGAATCGCCACTCTTTGCAAGCCCGACGGCGGCAGGTTCGTGGGCGACGTGGATCTGCATTTCGACGGCGACCGGATGCTCTTTTCCTCGCTCGATGCGCGCAGCCGCTGGCAGGTTTTTGAGATCAAGCTTGACGGCTCGGGTCTGCGCCAGGTTACGCCCGGCGATCAACCGGACGTGGACGCTTACGACGCCTGCTATCTGCCCAACGGCAAAATCCTGTTCAGCAGCACCGCGCAGTTCACGGGCGTGCCGTGCGTCTTTGGCGGCTCGCACGTTTCGATGATTTACAGCATGGACGCCGACGGCAAGGGCATCCGGCAACTGTGCTTCGAGCAGGATCATGACTGGTGCCCCGTGCCGCTGAACAACGGGCGCGTCCTTTACGCGCGTTGGGAATACGCCGATACGCCGCACTCGCAGACGCGTTTCCTTTTTCACATGAATCCCGACGGTACCGAGCAGATGGAGTATTACGGGAGCAACTCTTATTGGCCCAATTCCATCTTCTACGCGCGCGCCATCCCCGGACATCCGACCAAAGTTGTCGCGGTCATCTCCGGCCATCATGGCGTCCCGCGCATGGGCGAACTCGTCATCTTCGATCCCGCGCAGGGACGCAACGAAGCGAACGGCGCCGTCCAGCGCATTCCCGGCTTCGGTCAAAAAGTCGAGCCGATCATCAAAGACCAGCTCGTCAATGCGAGCTGGCCGAAATTCCTTCATCCCTATCCGCTGAGCGAAAAATATTTCCTCGTCGCCTGCCAGCCCACGGCGCAATCGCTGTGGGGCATTTATCTCGTGGACGTCTTCGACAACATGCTGATGTTGCGCGAGGAACCCAAATATGCCCTGCTCGAGCCCATCCCCGTCCGCCCGACGCCCAAACCTCCCGTCATTCCCGATAAGGTGGACCTGAGCCGCAAAGACGCGCTGATCTATGTGCAGGACATCTACGCCGGGCCGGGACTGAAAGGCGTTCCGCGCGGCTCGGTGAAGAAACTGCGCGTCTTCACCTATCATTTCGCCTATCAGGGAATGGGCGGCTTGATTGGCGTCCTCGGGATGGACGGCCCGTGGGATATCAAGCGCATCATGGGAACCGTGCCCGTCGAGGAGGACGGCTCCTGCTATTTCCGCGTTCCCGCCAATACGCCCGTCGCTGTGCAGCCACTCGACGCCGAGGGCAAGGCGATGCAGCTGATGCGCAGTTGGATGACGGCGATGCCGGGCGAAACGCTCTCCTGCGCGGGGTGCCACGAACGTCAGAATTCCGCGCCCTCGGGACGCCGCCCCCAGGCGCTTGCCTCGGCGCCCGCCGAGATCACGCCGTGGCTTTGGCCTACGCGCGGCTTCAGCTATCCGCGCGAAGTGCAACCCGTCCTCGATAAGTATTGCATCTCCTGCCACAACGGCGAGTCGCGTCCCGACGGGAAGACGATTCCCAGCCTGCGCGGCGACAAAATGATCACGGACTTTGCTTCCACCATGCCCGGCACGGGCGGAAAACGCGGCGGCAAGTTTTCAGTGAGCTATGCCGAATTGCACCGCTACGTGCGCCGTCCTGGAATCGAAAGCGACTATCATCTCCTCACGCCGCTCGAATTTCACGCCGACACGACGGAACTCGTTCGCATGTTGCGCAAAGGCCATCATGGCGTCCAGCTTGACGCCGAAGCCTGGAACCGGCTGATTACCTGGATTGACCTCAACACCGAATATCACGGCACATGGACCGACGCCGGATGCGATCCCGGTCCGCAGCGCGAACGCCGGCGCGAACTGCAAAAACTCTATGCCAATCGCGACGAAGACCCCGAGCGGGAAGCCACGTGGAAGCCTGCGGTGCTCATGGCTCAGGGGCCAGAGGTCGGGGATCAGGGGTCAGGGGTCGGGGGTCAGGGATCAGGGGTCGGGGGTCAGGGATCAGGGGTCAGGGGCCAGGGATTGGCAGCTGTTAATCCGCAATCCGCAATCGTCAATCGTCAATCGTCAATCGTCAATTCACAATCCGCAATCGTCAATCGTCAATCGTCAATCGTCAATTTGCAATCCGCAATCCGCAATCCGCAATCCGCAATCATCACGACGCGTTCGCTTGATCTGGGTGGCGGCGTCACATTGGAACTGGCGCTTATCCCTGCGGGCGAATTCATCATGGGCGCCTCCGACGGCTGTCCGGATGAGCGGCCCGTGACCCGCGTCACGATCTCCGAGCCTTTCTGGATGGGCCGGTGCGAAGTGAGCAACGCGCAGTTTGCGCGCTTCGATCCCACGCACGACAGCCGCGTCGAATCGAAGCATGCCTATCAGTTCGGCATTCACGGCTATCCCATGAACAAGCCCGATCAGCCCGTGGTGCGCGTTTCGTGGCGGCAGGTCATGGATTTCTGCGAATGGTTCTCCCAAAAAACCGGCGAGAGCATTGATCTGCCCACCGAGGCGCAGTGGGAATACGCCTGCCGCGCCGGCGCCACGACGCCTTTTTGGTACGGCGATCTCGACGCTGATTTCTCAAAACTCGCCAATCTGGGCGACGCCAGATTGAAAGAACTGGCCGGCAATCCCTACACCGTGGATACGCCGCTGCCCAAGCCGACGAAATACGATGACTGGGTTCCGAAAGAAACGCGTTTCGACGACGGCGCGCTGATCTCCGCCGCGATTGGCAGCTATCGGCCCAATCCCTGGGGTTTGTGCGACATGCATGGCAACGTGGCCGAGTTGACGCGCACAACGTACGCGCCTTATCCTTACAACGCCGGCGATGGGCGGGAGGCCGGCGGCATGAAGCTGGATGCCGGCGGCATAAAGCTGGATGCCGGCGCCAAAGGGCAGGGCAGCGGCGTCGCCGAAGGACGCAAGGTTGTTCGCGGCGGCTCCTGGTATGACCGCCCGATGTTTGCGCGCGCCTCCTACCGTCTGGATTATCCCAGCTGGCAATGCGTCTATAACGTGGGCTTCCGCATCATCTCGCGAACAAAAACGGATTCAGTCCCGACGTCCCGAATCGCGAAAGCCCACTGACCGTTAGTAGTTCCACCGTGTTCGTAGTTCCGCCTTTAGGTGGCGCTTGTAGTTCCACCTTCAGGTGGCGCTTGTAGTTCCACCTTTAGTTTGTGTTTGGAGAGAATAATCATGCCCAACTCGCATTCACGCCCAACTCGCCGCCAAATCATCATCCAAGGCCTCCAAGGCGCCGCCCTTGCCGGCGCCGGCTGGTTCCTCTCCCCAGCGCTTCAGTCTCTGGCCCAGGACAAACAACGCGCCTTCAAAATCGGCGCCTGCGATTGGTCCATCGGAGCGATGGGCCGCCTCACCGCGCTCCGCACAGCCGCCAAACTCGGCCTCGACGGCGTGCAGGTGAGTTTTGGCAAGCCGGGCGACGGCGACGATCTGCGCAAAGACGAGACGCGCGCGCAATACGCGGAAGCCTGCAAGAAATACGGGATCGAGATCGCCTCGCTGGGGATGGGCGTCTTGAACAACGTTCCTCTGGCCGCAAGCGACGAGGCCGAACGCTGGGTGGGCGAATGCATCGAGATCATGCCGAAGATGAACCAGAAGCGCGTCCTGCTGGCTTTTTTCGCCGCCGGAGACGTGAAAGACAAGCCCGATGCGCAGAAGGCCGTGATCGAACGCCTGAAGCGCCTCGCCCCCAAGGCCGAGAAAGCCGGCGTGGCGCTTGGGCTAGAGAGCTGGCTCAATGCAGCGGACCATCTGCGGATCATTGACGCCGTCGGTTCGCCCGCGCTGAAGGTTTATTACGACGTCTGCAATATGACGGACCAGGGCTACAACATCTACGAAGAAATCCCCCTGCTGGGCAAGAAAGGCCTGCTGTGCGAGATTCACTTCAAGGAAAACGGCAAGCGCCTGGGCGAGGGGAAGGTGGATTTTCCGCGCGTGCGAAAGGCATTGGACGAGGCCGGCTATAGCGGATGGCTGGTCCTCGAGGGCGCCGTTCTCAAAGGCTCTTCGTTCGAGAAAGTCTATCCCGAGACGATTCCGTACGTGCGCGGCCTGTTCCCCGAAGGCGCGCGTTCGCCGCAGCAGATCGAATCATCCAAACAAGCCGCCGGATGAAAGCATGGGCCTGTTTGGCCGGCGCCGGCGGAGGCAAATTTTTATCTTATCGGCTAAAATTACTGATGGAACCGAAACAGGCCCATCAGATATAATCTGAAAAATGAGAGAGCGAACAAGTTGAGTCATGCGCGTGGGATGCGCCGTTTTTTCGAGAAGACCTGGCGGCTCAACGCGCGCGGGGAGATGAAAAGAAGCGGTATGGAATTTTTATCCGTAGAAAAAAGCG
>JAPLSP010000291.1 GCA_026398575.1 Candidatus Sumerlaeota bacterium
TTGCCAGACTACCATCGAGTCATCCCTGTTCGTTCATTACCGCGTCATCCACGCGCCGCAGGATGTTTTCGCCTTGCCTTCGCTGCCTGTGCCGAACAGAATTTTATGTGCCCATTTTGCGCGGCTAAAGGCATACCAAAATTGCGATCTTACACATTTGCCACTGTTTCTCGTGCTCGGAATAAATTCATGCTGACAGGAGCAGCGCCGCTTAGGGCTGCATTACTTTGGCTCCTTGTGCAAGATTACGTCACTGAGTTCACAATATAGAGCGCTTTGACCTGTGAACAAGCATCAAATCCGCCACGCAACCAGTGACGTTTGCGATTGAACCCGAGCGGCGCCCGTCGGCTATCATGGGGGCGTTGTGAGCAACTGCATTTTTTCCAACCACGTGGAGAATTGTCATGACTGAGCACGCGGCCAGCATCGAATACGAACCGGTCATCGGCTTTGAGATTCATGCCGAGCTGAAAACCAAATCCAAAGTCTTTTGCGGATGCAAGGTGGACTTCGGCGCGCCGCCCAACACGCAGGTCTGCCCGGTGTGTCTTGGGATGCCGGGATCGCTGCCGGTGCTGAATCGCCAGTGCGTCGAGCTCGTGTTGCGGACGGCGCTGGCCGCCAATTGCCATATCAATGAACACGCCTCCTTCGACCGCAAGAACTACTACTATCCCGACCTGCCGAAGAACTACCAGATCAGCGAGCAATACTCGATCATCGGCGTCAAGGGATACGTGGATTATCCGTTCAACGGCGCGATGCAGCGCGTGCGCATCAACAACATCCACCTCGAAGAAGACGCCGGCAAAAACATCCATGCCGAAGTCGGGCGCGAGGAATATTCGCTTGTGGACCTGAACCGCGCGGGAACGGGATTGATGGAAGTCGTCACCGAGCCGGACATCCGCAGTTTGGAAGAAGCCAACGCCTTCATGAAGCACATCAAGAACCTGCTCGAATATATCGAGGTCAGCGACTGCAAGATGCAGGAAGGCTCGCTGCGATTCGAACTCAACGTTTCCGTCAGACCCAAGGGATCGGACAAGTTGAGCTCCGCCTACGTCGAGGTCAAGAACGTCGCTTCGATGAAGACCGTCCTGGCGGCGGCGGACTATGAGATCAAGCGCCAGACGAAGCTGCATCGCGAAGGCTCTGCCATCGCAAAGGAAACGCGGCTTTGGGATGATCTGGAGAATTGCACCCGCACGATGCGCTCAAAAGAAACGGCCAAGGACTATCGCTATTTCCCCGAGCCGGACCTGGTCGAGCTGAACATCACGCCCGATTGGCAGGAGCGCGTGCGCCGCGAAATCCCCGAACTCCAGCCCGACAAGCAAAAGCGCTTCATGGAGCAATACGGCTTGCCGGAATATGACGTCGCCCTCCTGACGCAGAGCAAAGCGGTGGCCGACTACTTCGAGACCGTCGTCCGCACGCACAACAACCCGAAGTCCGCCAGCAACTGGATGATGACCGAGGTGATGCGCGAGATGAACGAGAAATTCATCGAACCCTCCGACCTGAAAATGCCCGCCGCGCATCTGGGGCAGATGCTGGCGATGATTGACAAGGGGCAAATCAGCGGCAAGATCGGCAAGCAGATCTTCCCGGAAATGCTGGAGACCGGCAAGGCGCCGGCTGACATCGTCAAAGAAAAAGGCTTGATCCAGATCAGCGACACGGTCGAGATCGAAAAAATCGCGGACGAGGCAATGGCCGCGCTGCCGGAAGTCTGCGCCGAGATTCGCGGCGGAAAACAAAAAGCAATGGGACGCCTCGTGGGCGAAGTGATGAAGCGCTCGAAGGGCCAGGCCAATCCGGGGATGGTTAATGAGATTCTTGCAGGGAGGTTTTCGACATGAGCATCTTGCTATCACGCCTTGCATTGAAAAATTATCGCGCTTGGGAGTCGCTGGATATCTCTCTCGGCGATATCAATGTGCTCTTCGGTCCCAATGGCGCTGGCAAATCCTCTTGCCTGGATGCTTTATTATTCCTGCATGATTGTCTGGTTCGGGATGTGCCGTTTGCCGCTTCGCAGAGAAGTCAGGGGATTGGCCTGTTGAATAATCGCGCGGATGTTAGATTTTTTACAATAGGCGCGCAAGCCTTCAATCTATCTTATAGCATGTCTCTGCGAACAAGTTCAGGTCATATCGATCCCCAAGCACACGAGGAACTGGACGTAATCCCTACCCCAGGGAATCCATCACAGAATCTTTCTCTTCTTAGGCGGATCTTCGGAGATAACAAAGCAGCTTTCACGTGTTCAAGAGAAAAGCCCGTAGAAAAGATAACCATACGAGAGCCGCAAAAACTATCGCTTACATTATTTATTGAGCAACTTGGGCGCTATGAAAATGAAGTGTTTGACGCAGCCATAGACGCTACAAAAATGGCGAAAGCAATTGAGTGCATATTCTTATATTGCTCGCGTGACATCCATCTTTCCTACATTAAGGAGAATGGCTCAAGATCCGGAACCGAAACGGTACTGTCGCCACGGTGCGAGAATCTTTGGTCTGTTTTGCGTAATCTCCACGATCGGCGCGGAAAGGACAAACGCTATAATGCGATCATTGAATATTTGAGAGAAAGCATCCCGTTGTTTGAAGATTTATACTTTGAACAGACGGGAGCGCTGTCCCTTTATGGAGGAATGATAGAAAAGGGAAGCCCCGAGTCCATTCCACTTGTCGGAATGTCCGATGGCCATCTTCAAATGCTAATTCATCTGACGGCGCTTTTCGGCATGGAGCCGGAAACTCCCGCAATCCTGATGTTCGATGAACCCGAAACTTCACTTCATCCCTGGGCGCTGACGATACTTGGCAAAGCAATGAAGACCGCTGCTGAGGATTGGAACCGACAAATTATCCTTGCAACTCATTCTCCAGTTCTTCTCAGCCAATTCGAGCCGGAAGAGATTTTGGCTTTTGAAATAGGTGATGATGGCCGAAAAAGCGCCACACGCGTTAGCGAAATGAAAGACATCCAAGATTTGCTTGAACACTATGAGACCGGCTCGCTCTATATGGCAGAGGCAGTTGCTCCCCAAAGCAGGCAATCTGGAGGAAACACAGAATGAGTATCGCAGCATCCGATGATGCTCACAATTCTGACAGTACATCCGATCCGCGCGCAGGCGATGCCCTTCCGGCATGGCGTTTTCATCGCTTTTTCCTAATAGTCACTGGCAAAACAGAAGAGTCTCACTTGCCGGATCTTTTCCGTTCATTGCATGCCAGTCAATCATGCCTGTTCAAAGTTCTAAGACGAATTCAGCAGTCCAGCCCCAAGTCGCCGAAAAGAAATATTTCTGTCGTTGGACGGAAAAATGAGCCTCCTCCGAAGATATTGAAAGAGATCAGTCTGCCTGTAAGAAAGCAACTTAGAAGTTTCCCGGAGTGTTTCATCATTCTCATAGATGATCTGGAACATAATCGCCGAGGACAAATACAGGCTGTCTTCGATCATTATCACGAGGCCATGACGCATCTGCTTAATGACTCGCAAAAACGAAATGTCTCGGTCCATTTCCTGGTTCCAATGCTTGAAGCCTATTTCCTGGCGGATGCGAAGGCCGTCAATCAAGCGCTCGGAACTACGATCCAGGATTATGCGGGCGACGTGGAGGATATTCGGAATCCCAAAGGCGAGATAAAGGATGTATTTCCTACGTATCAAGAAATAGAGGATGGGG
This sequence comes from Candidatus Sumerlaeota bacterium, assembly GCA_026398575.1. The sequence goes on from JAPLSP010000291.1 coordinate 3,710, forward strand.
GAAAGATTCTGCAAGCGCTGGATGCCGCGCATGTCCTCTCCCGCGCGGAGACTTGCGCATATCTGCGGACGCTTTTCGCCTGGTGCATTCGGAAGATGGGCGGACAATTTACAGATCAATATAGATTGAAGGATGGGAAATATGCCGAGATTACACGAACGCAAATTAGTATGTGACACTAAAAATCCTCCAAGTCTCTGCGGCTTGGTTATTTTCATTGGTCTTCTGTCATGCGGCTTGGCCGCGCCTCTAACGGCGGGCAGCGCGATTCCGGATATGCGATCTTCCGAATCGGCCGCGCCCTCAGCCAGCGCCGACGATCAGATTTATCCCACCGAGCCATACACTACCTATACCCTGTTCCGCAAAACGCCGCGGGCGAGCCGGATGGTTCAGGATGGGTTTCTGTGGGTGGAGGCGGAGGACTTTAGTGATTATGGCAGGTGGCTTCTGGATACGCAATTTGTTCAGAATATGGGGTCGGGTTATCTGATTGCCGCTGGCGTGGGAAGGCCCATTGCGGATGCCAGTACGCGCGTTGAGATTCCCAAGGATGGACAGTACCGGGTCTGGGTTCGTGCGAAGAACTGGATCAAGGACGCGGCGCCGGGACGGTTCACGATTTCAGTGAACGGCGCGCGCTCGAAGCAGGTGTTCGGCGCGGCGCCAACGGAGGAATGGATTTGGGAATCGGCGGGCGAGTTTGCGCTGAAGGCCGGTCCCGCGACGCTGGCGCTCAACGATCTCAGCGGATATTTCGCGCGATGCGACGCGCTGCTGCTGACGACGGATTTGAAATACACTCCGCCGCGCGAAATGGAACCTTTGCAGCGCGAGCGCGCGCGGCTGGCAGGCGTTTCGCTGGAACCGAAGGATGAAGGCGAATTCGACGTGGTGGTCGTGGGCGGCGGCGCGGCGGGCGCCTGCGCGGCGATCGCGGCGGCGCGGATGAACGCGAAAACCGCGCTGATTCAGGACCGCCCCGTACTCGGCGGCAATGCGAGCGATGAGCTGGGCGTTGGCATCTGTGGCGCCAGCGTGAGCCACGCAAACGCGCGCGAGAGCGGCATCATCGAGGAGGCTTCGCGCCTCAGAGCGCGCTATAAGTCCGGGCACATGAGCGAAGGTTTTCGTATCCTTGCCGAACAAGAACCCCGCCTCACCGTGTTTTATAACCGCCGCGCTATCGGCGCCACGATGCGCGACGCCGGCGCCATCGCGTCTGTGAAGGCCGTGGATACGCTGGAGGGGACAGCCAGCGTTTTTCGCGGACGATACTTCATTGACTGCACGGGCGATGGCTGGGTTGGCTATTTCGCCGGGGCCAAGTTCCGGCTGGGCCGCGAGACGCGCGAGGAATTCGGCGAAGACCTGGCGCCCCCGAAAGCCGACACTATCACCATGAGCGGATGCATCATGGGCAACTACGCGATTTCATTCCGCTCGCGTCCGGCGGGTCATCCCATAAACTACGTCGCTCCGCCCTGGGCGGCAAAACTGCCGCCGCCGGAGGAATTCGGCAGAAACATCCGGCGCGTCGAGGGAGGCGAATGGTGGCTCGAGCATCCGGGCGAGATTGACGATCTCTGGGATCCCGAACGCGCGCGCGACGAGCTGATCAAGATCAGCTTCGGCTATTGGGACTTCATCAAGAACCGCTGGCCGGATCGCGAGCGGGCGCGCGATCACGCGCTGACCTTCGTTCCTTTCATGAACGCCAAGCGCGAGACGCGCCGCCTCGTCGGCGACTATATCATGAAGCAGCAGGACGCCCAAGCCGGGACGATGTTTCCCGACCGCATTTCATACGGGGGCTGGTCGCTCGACGTTCACAATCCCAAAGGAATTTTTTCGGGGAAAGAAGGGCCGTATTATTGCGACCCTCGCGTCCCAATTTACAGCATCCCATACCGCTGCATCTATTCGGTCAACGTCGGCAATCTGTTTTTCGCCGGACGCAACGTCAGCGTGACGCACATCGCCCTCGGCTCGGTGCGCGTGCAAGGCACGCTGGCTACACTCGGACAAGCCGCCGGAACCGCCGCCGCGCTCTGCCTGAAGCGCGGCATCGGCCCGCGCGAACTCGGGCAGAAGCAGATCGGCCTCCTGCAACAAACGCTCCTCAAACATGACCAGTATATCCCCGAGCTGAAAAACGAAGACCCCGATGATCTGGCGCGGACGGCCACGGTTACCGCCTCCAGCACGGCTGCCGGCGAGGAATTCGGCAAGGAAAAAATCGAGCATTATGACCTTCACGAATTGGCCATGCCTCGCGCGGCGATGTTTCCGCGCGGAGTTCATCCGGAGATACAAACCGTGTACGCGCTGCTGAAATCCTCACTCAGCGAGCCTCTCAGCCTGACGCTTCATGCGCGCGAGGCGGCGGCGCCGGGCGACTTCTCCTCGACGACCGACCTGGTCACCGCCACCGCCACCGTTCCGGCGAACAAGCAGACTTGGATCAAGTTCGACTTGAAATGCCGCACGGATAAGCCTTACATCTGGGTCTGGCTGCCCGAGGCCAAAGGCGTCGAGTGGTTTCTGATGCGCAGCGTGCCCCCCGGCTGGAGCCGCGGATATGGCGGCGGGGTCAAGCGCCCATGGACCACCGTTCAAGGCCAGTGCTACATGGTTTACACGAATCCCGCCAACACCATCGAGATGGACTATCGCCCCGCGAACGCGATCAACGGCGTGGCGCGCGTCGTCGGAAGCACAACCAACCAATGGGTCTCGGACCCCGTCCAGCCGATGCCGCAGTGGCTCGAACTTGCGTTTGCGCGCCCGGCAAAGATGAACACGATCTACCTGACTTTCGACACGGATATGAACGAGCGCTTTGCGATGGCGCCGCTCCCCCGGGCGTGCGTTCGCGATTACAGCGTTTCATATTATGACGGCGCGAACTGGCGCGAGGTGGCAAGCGTGAAAGACAACTTCCAGCGCCACCGCGTGCACCGCTTCGACGCCGTAACGGCGCAAAAACTCCGGGTGACGGTCAGCGCCACGAATGGCGATAAATCGGCCCGCATCTTCGAAGTCCGGGTCTATGACGAGGAGCCAACCGCCCGATGAAAAATCTGCCGGCAATCTTCCCGCTCTCATTGAGAAGGCGGCCAAGCGGTTCCGCCATTTTCCCGATTTTGCTCATCGCGATTTCATGCGCATGGACTCCTTGCCGGAGCGAGCCGCTTGCGCTGCAATTGGCATTCCCCGAGCCGCTCAAGATCGAAACCGATCTGCCTGCCTACCGCTTCGGCGGACATACGGACCCTGCCGCCAAAGTGACATTGGATGGCCAGCCGCTGCGCGTTTATCCGACGGGCGCGTTCGTGGGACTGCTCAAGCTCAAAGCGGGAAAGAATGTCTTTACCTTTGTAGCGCGTCGCGGGAGCGAGGAAAAGAGCCTTCAGTTAAGCATCCAGCGCATCATGCCCGAGCCGGAAATTCCCAAAGGCGAGCGCCGGTTCGCCTCGACGACAACCTTCGAGCCCAAGGATGAAATCTGGGCACAAGCAGGCGACCGTATCCGCGTGCGCTGCATGGCGGGCGCGGAACTGCCGGTAGTTTATCAGATCGGCGAGAAAGGAACGCCGAATCCATTGCAGGAAATCAGGCGAGGCATTTATGAAGGCGAGTTTGAGATTTTGCCGGGCGATGTTTTTGATAAAGCGGCGATCGTGTTTTCTTTTAAGGACGACAAGGACGGCAAGGTCTCGGCAGGAGCTTCGGCGGGGAAGGCGTCGGCTCACGGAAAAATCACAACACTCAACAACCGCGTTTCGCTGGTGGGCATTGTCAAAGACAATGTAACGCCGATGTACACGGACGCGAGCAGCCCGGCGCGGCTGGCGAACGCTCCCAAAGACGCCTTTTTGCGCCTGACGGGACTGCGCGAAAGCCGCTGGCGCGTGGCCTTGTCCCCATCGAGGTCGGGGTGGATCAGGAAAGAGATGATCGAGGTATTGCCCGCCGGACAGCGCGCGCCCAAGCTGACGATGGGTTCCGCCGAAATCATGCCGCTTGGCGAAATCGTCGTCGGCGCGCAAATCATATCGAGCAGCCCGGCGCCGATCCCATTCATGTCGCACATCAATCCCAACCAGCGCGAGCTGTCCGTGCAATTCTTTGGCGTCGAGGATGGCATGCGATGGCTCCGCTCCAAAACGGGCGAGACCTATATTGACTATATCCGCCGCGATTCGCTGGAGGACGGCGTGCTGGATTGCGCGGTGGTGACGCGCGAACCGCTCTGGGGCTATATGATCGGATGGGAAAACAACATGATGAAGGTCCGGGTTCGTCCGCGCCCAAAACGGTTGGGCAGCGAGGCGCGTCCGCTCGAGGGGTTGATCATCTGCGTGGACCCGGGACACGGCGGCGGGAGTTTCGGGACAACGGGCGCGATGGGCATCAGGGAGAAAGTTTTCAATCTGGCCAATGCCAAAGCGCTGGAGAAACGCCTGACCGCACAAGGCGCCAACGTGATGATGACGCGCGACAGCGACCGGGATGTTTCGCTCGAAGACCGGATTGCGCTGGCTGAGCGGGAAAATGTGGATATGTTTATCAGCCTGCATTGCGACGGCGTAGGCGAATCGGTGGACCCGCTCCAAGGACGCGGCGGGAGCGTGCATTATTATCATCCGCTTTCCGCCGCGCTGGCCGGGCGTGTGGCGGCGCGCCTGGGAGCGGCGCTGAAGGAAAACAGCATCCCGATGTTCGGCCTCGTAAGCAACAATCTTTTCGTTGCGCGCGAATCCACGTGGTTCCCGGCGATCCTGGTCGAATGCAGCTTTCTTACGCATCCCGAGGATGAAGCGATTTTGATTTCGGAGAAAGAGACCACCCATCTCATGGATTCGATCACGCAGGGGATCATTGACGCGGTGAAGTGAAGGGGTCAGGGGTCGGGGGTTAGGGAGCGGGGGTTGGCGGTCAGGGGTTAATTCCTTACAAATGAACATGAGCTCCAGTTGGTCGCAAAAGTTTCTTTGAATATGATATCATCCTTTATTTATGCGGGCTTGCCTACTACTGGCAAGATATCCTTTCGTTGGAAGCTATTGCCGGGGAATTTCCGACTCTGCTCCGTTACGGGTGGAATTACAGCGATTGGCAGGCAGGATCATTGAGGGCAGAATCATTATGATTCTGCCCTCAATGATTCTGCCTGTCGCCCACCTTTTTGATCATTTTACTTGAATGGTTCCGGCTTTGCCGGGTTGTGGGTTGGGGGCCGGGGATCAGGGACCAGGGGCTGGCTGTTCTACATCTTTACCTGATATATTCTGACCATCTGTATCTTATAGAATTCCGCCGGATAAGCCGCTTCGATCAGCATCCGGTTCACTCTCGCCAAATCTTCGCCCGCTGAATTTTTTGCAGCAAGGCTTTGCAAGGTTTGCGGCAGCGATATGCCGGTGAAACGTTCTTCGCTATAGAGCAGCGGACCCCGGACCAGCCGGTTGAAATCTTCCATCAATGCGACGAAGAACGGCTCGGCGCGCAGGTCCAGGGGATTGATCGCGGGAAGCAACCGGCGTGTCTCGGGGGATAAGTGATCCACGATATAGCGGGACGGCGGATCGGCGCGCGCGCGCAATTTTTGAACCAGCGTCATGCCGTTGCGATAATCCGCAAAGACAAAGTCCGGCGAGCCATCGTAAGCGTAAACCGGCTTGAGCGTTTCGGGATCGAATTGGCCGATGTCGCGTTGGTTGGCGCCATCGTATGCGCGTTCGCGCGGGCCGAAGTAAATATAAGCGACATTGTATTTCCGGCAGATTTCGCGGAATCGCTCGCGCGGCATCTTCCAGGAGAAAAACTCCGCCGTCATTTCGAGCTTCCGGCGGGAATCCACCGTTTCCGCGTCCAGGCCATAAAAGACGCGGTTGCCCGAAAGAAAGGGTATGGCATTGCCGCGAAATTTTTCCGCCCAGACCACCTGCTGCCAGTCGCTATTCGTTTCGAGCCAGCGCATCGCTTCGACCTCGGGCTTGTCCATGTAATAGTAACTCGATGCGCGCCGGAAAGTCCCCACACTGGTTTGATAGAGGACCCGGCACGTTCCCGCAACCAGCAGAAGGAAGACAGCGGCGCGCGCCAGCGTTTGCATCCGGCGCAAACGCGGGCGATCGGATGCGTGAATTTTCCCGTCCGCCGGCCTGCGCAATCGCGCGCAGAAACGAAAAAGCCCCCGATCCACGGCCACCAGCGCGGCAAACGCCAGCGCGATGGGCAATCCTTCGATCATGCGGCGCTGGAAACGGACGGGGATATTGACCATCGCCAGAACCACAACCACCCACGCGATGAGGAGCATGGCCTCCGGCCGCCGGCGTTTCCGCCGCCACAAGAAATACAGCCCGGCCAGCCCGATGATGAGATAGATATCGAGCATCCTCGCCCATTCACCGGGGAAACTCCAGTAAAGCGCGTTCTGCCATTCAATGGTCTCGAAGATGGGAATCCGCCATTTGATGGCCATCTGATAGAGGATGGGACCGCCCGCAAGAAGCGCGAAAAGAAACGCCGCGAGGAACAGCATCCTGGGGAAGCGGCGCAGTGCGAGCCATTGCCACGCGAACACAGCGGCGGCGATAGCGCACAGCGGCGGGACATCGAAGGGGTGAATCCATGCAAGGCCAAATCCCGCCAGCGCCGCCCAAACGCAGATTACAGCAGGAGAGCGGCGCCGGCCTTCCATTGCGCGAACGCCCGGGAAAAGGTGCGCTGTCCGATCGCGCTTCATGGCCGCCAGAAACGCGCCGCAAGCCAATAAATAAAGAATCAGCGAAGCCGTGAAGTTGGGGAAAAGGATGCACGACTTCATGACGCTGGCTTCCGTATTGGGCAGCGCGGACCATCCCCCCGCGAACATGGCGAAGGCTGTCGCCCACATCCGCTGCCTCGGACGGCGCGTGATCATCCCGGAAAACCAGTAAACCGTCAGCGCCAGCGCCACCACCAGCGCGAAGCGCGCCGCATTATAGACCGGCGGCATCGCCTCGAGAGCGGAGGGGGCATAGCCGTTTTTCCAGGTCAGATAGCCGCCATAGACGCGGGCGGCATGACCGAGCAGGACGTGAAACGGAAACAAGAACACGGGCGGATGCTCTTCGGAAGTATAGAGCATCGTAGTGAGCCACTCGCCCCGGTACCCCGTGCGCATCTTGGCGAAGTAGCCGTTGTTATCGCCCGGGTCCGCGCTCCAAAGAAAGAAAGCGTCCGGCGGCGTTTGGAGAAGGCCGTAGTAAACAGAAAATGAGGAAACGATCCCGGTAACAACCGCCAGGAGAAAAACGACGGCGATGCTTTTCCGGCTTGTGGATGGCCTAGAGAGCGGATTCCTCATGCAAGAATCCATATCACTATTCGTGTTTTGCCTCTCTTGGAATTTGGCTTTTGCAGAATCAATTATCATTGGAGTTGATAATTGCTTTGTCTTTTTCTTTGCCAGAATCTACGCCTCCACATCATCATCATAAAAATCAACTCCTGTAAATCCGAGCATAAAATCCAATAACTCGCCAACATTGAAGCCTACTTTTATAGTGTATCCTGCGCCAATAAAAAACTGGACATCAGTCCAATACGGCAAAGAA
>JAPLSP010000446.1 GCA_026398575.1 Candidatus Sumerlaeota bacterium
CCTGTTTTTTTTTGCAGCGCATTCGCCTCATTATTGAGCCTTGGGGGATGGCTCCGACTTCAGCCCCACGCTGTTCACGCTGATGACGGCGTAGGCATGTTTTTCTCCAGCCTTGGCGGAAGTGTCAACAAAGCGCATCGCCGGCAGCGGTTGGTCCGGCGTGTCGTGGTAGGTCATGGATTGGAACAGCGGGCGACCGAATTTGCCTATGGGCTTTTCAGGGACGTTCGCCAATTCCCGCCCGTCCCGCATCACAATGAAATTGCGGATGCCGCTTTCAAAATCCGCCTCGGCTTCCCAAGTGATTTCCGTGCCCTGACTTCCATCGGGCGTCGCGCGGACGTTGAAAGGGGCCGGCGGCGGCGTGGCGTCGCCAACCGCGCCTGTCTTGACGTATTCCATCCATGCCCTGGCCACGGCGGCGTTCGGCAGCCACACGGCCGCGTTCGGGTCGCCCTTGAACTCCGCCGCCGGCTGCGCTTCCTCGCTCATCAAGGCCGCCAGCCAGGCCTGGCTCATGTCCACCGGCTTGAGGGTTTGGTCCTTGGCGCCCTTGTCCGGCAGCCGCATCGCCAGGCAGGCGTCAAAAAACGGGATGGCGAGATAGCGGGAATCGCCGCATTCATGCCCAGTCAGCGGGTCCGGCGCAAAGCCGATAGGCGCGCCTTTGAGGCGATATTCCTGGAAGGTGGCCAGCGGCCCGATCCACGGCCCCCGCTTCTGTTCCTTCACGCCCGGATTGCATAGGCTGGGAATCGCATAAACGCCTGCCGGAACCTGGGGCGATGGGAATTCGGGTTTCGTGCGGAACATCGCCGCAGACCCGGAGCGCATCCAAACGACGGCCACGCGCTCGGGATGCAGCATGCTCATGACATCGGCCCAGATGCCGCCGCCGGAGTGTCCCCACAAAGCCCACGGCGCCGTCTCGACCTCGGGATGGCCGGATTTGGCGGCCAGTTCGCGCAAGGCCCGGAGAAAGGTCTGATCCGAACCCCGGCGCGGATCGAACCAGTGTTCCGAACCTCCCGGCGTAAGGTCTATTTTTTCGTTTAGGACATGGTATGAAGGACCAAGCAGAGCGCAGTCCCACTTCTTCGCCAGGGCCTGCCAATGCAGGTCGTATGCGGCAGTGGCGCCCTCTTTCGAGGCCGTGGTCCCGGCGCCGTGCTGATGCACGATGATCCCGCGCAATCGCGTCGCGCCGTCGGGAATCCAGAGGGTGTAAGTCACCGCCACCTGCAGTTCATTCGCGGCGGCGGACGCCGGATAGTCCACTTTCAGGTATTGGCCGGCGCTGAGCGCAGCTCCCGCGCAGCCAAAGACGGCGGCCATGAGCAAGACGTTTAATTTCTTCGTCCGCGTCGCGGCGCGAAGACCGGCTCGAATGAAAATCCATCTGATGAGAGTCTTCATGGGATTATCGAGCTCCTTGAGCGGCTTGGGTTTTTGAGACAATAAAGTCCACAACCGGCTTTAGTTCTCTCGGCGCGGTCGGAAAATGCCCTTCGCCGTCCTTGACGATGACGGTGATCTGTCCGCCCAGTTCCTTGTAGCGCTTTTCGACGACGCGCGTCTGGTCGTTGAGCCAGGGATCAAGACCGCCGCAAACATGCAGCAGCGGCACGCCGGCCTTGGCCAGCGGCGCCAGGCGATCCAGCGGAGGCGTCTTTGCCGTATGGCTGCGCAGGACGGGATTCTCTCCGTAGATGCAGGCTGCCTTGTCTGGATTCTCGATGGCCCACGCGTAAGCCTCGCCCGCCGCCGCTCCGGCGCCTTCCATCACCGCCTTCTTGGAGAAACCATGTTCGATCAGATACTTATACACGATGTTCCAATGCGCCAGCGACGGACCGTCGGCGTTGTAGGGAACCGGACCGACGACGACGTGAAACCCTCTGGCCAGCAGCGCCATATCCACCGCCGAATCGCGCGTGACATTATCCGCCCGGAACACCCAGGGATTTCCCGCCGCCGCCGTTTTCGGCGCGATGACGTTGATGGCGCCTTCGACTCCTGGAAGATCGAACGCATAACGGTCGTAGCATTCGGTGAATCCCGGTCCACGACAAATGATGAAAGTCCCTTCCTTCGGATAATTGCGATAGAAACTCTCCGCGCTGTAGATAGAGGTCCTCGTGAACTTCCCGGGCGCGAAGGCGGGCTGAGCGACGGCGGCCGGGGCGATATTCTGTTCGATCCAGTCCGCCAGCGGTTTGGGATCGCGCAAACTGTGAGGATGATGACCGCCGCCCTCCTTGATCATCACAGTGATCCGCCCGCCCCACTGCTGGTAGATGTTCTCGATGGTTGAGGAAACCCGCCCCAGCAAGGGATCAATACTGCCGCAGACATGCAGCAAGGGCACATCGTTCGAGGCCAGATCCCCGAGTTTCATGAGGATATCCCGGTTTCCTCCGGGATTGTCGGCATAAATGCAGGATACCTTGTCGGGATTGGCGACGGCCCATGTGTATGCGTATTCGCCTCCCCGGCTCATGCCGATAAACGCGGGCTTTGGCGATAGCCCGTGTTTTTCCGTGAGGAACGCATACCATGCGGCCCATTCCTTGCCCGGTTTCAGCGTGGCGTCCGCCGAGATATAGGCCACATGAAATCCCCGCTTCAGCAGTTCGATCTCCGTTTGCGGCTGGTGGTCCCAGTAGCATCCGCGCCATGACCACGGCCTGCCGGCGGCGGCTTCTTTGGGCGCCACCACGATGCATCGCCGCTGCCCGCTCGGAGGGCTTCCAACGCCGGCATTTTCCCCTGCGGGCGCCTTGAAAGGCTTGAGGCTCAAGTCCGCGCCATCCATCATGAAGTCATAGCGGTCAAACCCGTGCCAGACGGACTTCTCGCCAGAGAAAGGCGAGGAAGATGGCGAATTTGACGGTTCCGCGCCAGGCAACATGTCTGTGTTTCCGAATGTGACAGCAAGAAGCGAAGCCAGGCTGACGAACCCATTCCACCTTCCGCGCGACAAACTGAATATTTGCATTTGCACCTCCGTCTTTATCTGGTTTATGCGCCAACGCCAACCCCGAAAGCGAAATGGCTGGTGTGGCAATAATCTCACTTCTCTCTGGCGAATCATGATCTCTTGGTCTATTTGCAGTTCGCGACATGATTCCTTGGCGTGGCTGCTTGTTTTCTACTTCTCGTGCGTGGCAGCGCCGGCAGAGATGCCGGCGCTCCCAGTGGCGCTACCAGTGGCGCTCCCAGCGCCTTCCACAAACTCGCGGCCCTTTGTTGAAATATGCTTTACGACGAATGAGCCGGACTTCGTCAGATTGGCGGCGGACCAGGGGCCTTTGGGGGGCGCGCCGGGCTTCATGGCAGAGGCGGTTTCGTTTTTATCGAACATGGACCAGTTGGCCCAGCTCAGCTGGTGGTCATCCATGAACTTCATCCATGTCTCAGACTCGGCCTCGTTGAAGCCGCCGTTGCCGGAGGCGTCGCAAGTTCCGAATTCGGTGACGACGATCGCCAAGCCCTTGCTCATCGCCTGGGTGGCCTGGTTGCGCAGGCTCTGCTTATGGGTTCCGGCGTAGAAATGCAGGGAGTAGGCCACGTTGGGTTTGACGATCGGATCGGCGGCGGCTTTATGTACGTCCTGGGACCACGTCGGCGAGCCGACGATCACCACGTTCTGCGCGCCCACGTTTCGGATCTCGTCAATCACGGCTTCCGCGTAGGTCTTGACGGTCTTCCAAGGGACTTGCATCGGCTCGTTGTATATCTCGAACATCACATTCGGGACGTTCTTATAAGCCGTCGCCATCTCCTTGAAGAAGGTCTTGGACTGGCTCAGGTGCTGCTCGGCATGATGGTCGTGCCAATCAATGATCACATAGATACCCTTGGCGACGGCGGCGTCCACGACCGTCTTGATCTTGGCCTTTTCCTCGTCGGGCTTCGTCAGATAGCCGCCGCTCTCGACGGCCATGGCGGAGCGAACCAGCGTGCAGCCCCATTGATCCGCCAGGTTGTTGACCGCCGAAGCGTTGTACCAATCGCGCGACCATTGGCTCCAGAAGAGGCTCATGCCTTTGAGCTGGACGGGCTGTCCCGAGGCCGAGGAGAGTTTGCCGTTGGCAATCTTCAGCAGCCCAAATTGCTGAACCGGAGTTTCCCCGGCGGCCTGATAAACAAAGGCCGCGACCATAACAACTGTCATGAATGAAAGAGCGGCGATTGATGCAATTGATGAACTGCAAACGGTCCTATTCATATCGTAATACCTCGGCCTGCATCCTGATACTGGGTTTGCGCCGGAGTCAAATAAATTAGGCCAAGTCCAAACGCCTCAAATTAAACCATCATCAGGCTGAGCCCGACAACATGTTGTCGCTCTTGTTAATCCGTGAAAT
>JAPLSP010000238.1 GCA_026398575.1 Candidatus Sumerlaeota bacterium
CGATATTCTTCCATGTCAGAAACGTGGGACTCATGATGGAACTGAAAATGCATAGAACCACCAGCAACATCAGGATAATGGCCTGCTGCATTTTCTGGAAAGATAACGTCTTTGCCGATGCTTTCATGGTTTAATCTGAGACATTCCTTTTGGGATTTGGATATTCTCTGTTGGACATTGGGCATTCCCTGTTGGACATTGGACATTTTCTGTCGGACTTGGGTATTCTCGGTTGGATATTGGACATTCCCTGTTGGATATTGGACATTCCCTGTTGGACATTGGACATTGAGCCTTACCTACTCCTCTTGCCCGCAAGCTGCAAACAGCGCATCTTCATCCGTCGCGCCATTGCCCGGCATCTCGCTCTCGATGCGGCCGCTACGGATCACCAGGATGCGATCGGCCAGATTCGCGATCTCCAGCAGCTCCGAAGAGATCAACAGTATGGCGCGGCCTTCGCGCGCCAGCTCGGCGACGAGATGATAGATCTGCGCCTTCGTGCCGACGTCTATGCCCTGCGTCGGCTCGTCGAAAATCAGAACTTTGGGATTGACCGCCAGCCAGCGCCCGACAATGGCCTTCTGCTGGTTGCCGCCGCTCAGGCGCTGAATCTCGGCGTCCGGATTCGGCGGCTCAATCTGCATGCGCTCGATCATCTTCAAAGCGCTCTCCCGCAGGCGGCTTGGGCGTTGGAAGCCAAGCCATCCGGCCAGTCGCTCGAGGACGCCGATGTTGATATTCTCCGACACCGGCCGGCCCGTGATGGCGCCGTCGGTCTTGCGGCCTTCGGGAACCATTCCGATCCCGCGCCGGCGGCAGGACGCGGGCGACCGCCCCGCCAGCGGCCTGCCTTCATACTCGACTGCGCCCGAGCATTTATCCACGCCCAGAATCGCGCGGACGATCTCGGAGCGCCCCGATCCCACCAGCCCCGCCAGCCCGAGGATTTCACCCTCGCGCAAATCGAATGAAATATCTTCGAAGACGCCGGGCCGCCGCAGACCGCTGACCCGAAGCGCGACGGCGCCGGGCTGATTGGTTTTCTTCGGGAAAATTTCCGCCAGATCGTGTCCCAGCATCATCCGCGTCAGGTCAGACATCTGGCATTCGCTCATCGCGCGCGTGCCGACCATCCGCGCGTCGCGCAAGACCGATACCCGGTCGGCCACGCGCGGCAGCTCGGCCAGGCGATGAGAGATATAGACCATTCCAAGGCCGCGCCCCTTCAAATCTTTTATAACGGCGAACAAGCGATCCACGTCCTCGCCGCCGAGCGAAGCGGTTGGCTCATCGAAGACCAGCAGTTTCGAGTTGCGCCTCACCGCGCCGGCGATCTCGACCAAACATTGGCGCGCCGTGCTCAGCCCCTCGACCGGCGCATCCGGCTCGAGGTCAAAGCCCAGATACTCGATCACCGCGCGCGCCGAATCGCGAATATGCCGCCGGTCCAGAGCGCCCGTCCACGGCGCGGTCCGCTCCTCGCCCAGCATGATGTTCTCGGCCACGGTCAGATTGCGCAGGACGCGCAGGTCCTGATAGATGACGGCGATCCCAAGGTCGCGCGCTTGCCGGGGATGGGTCAGGCGGACTTCTCGCCCATCGAACGTCACCTCGCCGCGATAATCGTCAAAGCGTCCGGCCAGGACGTTCATGAGCGTGGATTTCCCAGCGCCGTTTTCGCCGATCAGGGCATGGACCTCGCCCGCGCGCACGTCGAAGTCCACGTCATCCAGAGCCCGCGTCCCGGCGAACTCCTTAACGATCCCGCGCATGTGAAGCAATGACTGGTCTTTGGATTCCATTGGTTGGGTCTAGTAGGAACACTTTCAGAATTTCGCTTTGGAGCGAGTTGCATAAACAGACTTGAGGCATTCCTCAAAATCATCGCCGACCCAGGCGCCACGAAATTCCTTCAAAAACTCTTCTGTCTTCTTGTCCTTGCATTTAATCTCAGCGGTTGGAGCGCTTTGATGATTTTTGGGCGACAAGGCTGTAATGCTAGCGCTCCGCCTTTTTGTGGATGGCGAAGCGATGCTTGTGCGCTGCCGTTTGGTTTCAGGAAGAACCGTGACACGCATGCGCTGCCGGCCGAATTCGTCCGCGTGCTTGCTGATTTCTTCCCATGTTCCTTCATAGACAAGATTCTGTGTTTTCATTGGTTTTATTTCTTTCTCTCAAAATACCCACATTGCTTGCGCCCTCAATTGCTGAAAATTCTTTCACGGGCGCCGCAGCGCGTCAATCCCTCTTTCCAATGGCGCAATTCCAGGGGTGCGTCTCGCGGTGTAGCTGCTTTTGGGGTACAAGACCTTTGTCGCTGGAAGATGAAAGGAAGGATTTGTCCAGCTTGGCGCCGAATGGTAGGCCGTCCCGCTCCGTCGGGCGGCCACAGCGCGCCAAGGCCGCCCGACGGAGCGG
>JAPLSP010000299.1 GCA_026398575.1 Candidatus Sumerlaeota bacterium
TATGAAAATTATTGCGGATGAAAATATTCCGTTTGGGCGCGAGGCTTATGGGACGCTGGGCGATGTGACGCTGCTGCATGGGCGTTTGTTGTCGGCGGCGCAGGTCAAGGATGCCGATCTGCTCTTCGTGCGCTCGATCACGAAGGTCAACGCGGCGCTGCTGGACGGCTCTAAAGTGAAATTCGTGGGGACAGCCACGGCGGGGTTCGATCATGTGGACGTGGATTATCTGGCCCGTCGCGGAATCGCCTTCTCCGCCGCGCCTGGCTGCAACGCCAATTCGGTCGCGGAATATATGGCCGCGGCATGGCTGACGGTGGCGATGAAAAAAAAATTCAGCCTTCAGGGACTGAAGGTCGGAATCATCGGCGTCGGCGCCGTCGGCTCGCGCGTCGAAATCAAGGCGCGCGCCCTGGGGATGATTCCGGTTCTCAACGACCCGCCGAAAGGCCGCGAAACGGGCGATCCGAAATATCGTCCGCTCGATGAAGTCTTCGACTGCGACATCATCACCTGCCACACGCCGCTGACCCACGACGGCCCTGATCCGACGCATCATCTCGTGAACAAAGAATTTTTCAGGCGAGTGAAAAAGGGGACGTTCTTTTGCAGCGCCGGACGCGGCGAAGTCGTGGATGAAAAAGCGCTGCATGCCGCGATGGACGCCGGCCGCCTTAGCGTAGTTGTGCTGGACGTCTGGGAGAATGAACCCAAAATTGACCCAAAATTGCTTGCACGCGTGGATTTCGGAACGCCGCATATCGCGGGCTATTCCTATGACGGCAAGGTCAACGGCACGACGATGACATACGAGGCGGCCTGCCGCGTGTTGGGCATCTCGCCGCGATGGGACCCGCGCACGGTCATGGCAGCGCCGGAGTCTCCCGAACTCGCGCCCGATGTCAGCGGCAAGGACGATCAGACGGCGCTGCATGAAATCGTAACGACGATATATCCGATCGAGCGCGACAACGCGGCGTTGCGCAAGGCCGCCGGAATGGCGCCCGACGACCGCGGCAAATACTTCGACCGCCTCCGCAAGGACTACCCCTATCGCCGCGAGTTCCACAACACACGCCTGACGCTCCCGCCCGCCCGCGAATCCCTGCGCTCGGCTGCGAGAGGATTGGGATTCATCGTTCCCTGAGCGTCATCATTCACCGGTTGGGAAATTAAGAGCATCCCCGATCAGGCCTTGAACTTGCTCTGTTGGAAATTGGACATTCCTTGTTGGACATTGGACATTTCTCATGACCGATCCGCACCACACCGCAATCCCCTACCTTCCCAAACACGTGACCATGGCGCGCGAACTCGTCGCCAAGATGCGCGCCCATGATGGCCTCACGCCCGTTGATCTCGAACGTTTCTGGGCAGACCAGGAAATCGCGATCGAAAATCCTTTCGGCGCCGATATTCCGCAGGTTGCTCTCGGCGCGCATACCACGGCGGAGTGCGTCTATGATGAGCTGGGGATTCCCGAAGATTACTGGCGTTACGACCATGATGAGGAATGGCGGCTCTCGTTGAACAAGGCCTACAACGACAACGCCGAGAAGATTGTCGGCAAACGGCTGCTGCCTGAGCCTCCGCCAGCCTCCGCCGCCGCTTTGTCGGACGCGTCAGGCCAGTCCGACCGGTCCGACCGGTCCGATGCGTCCGATGCTTCCCTAAAGTACCCCGATACCAAAGGCCTGCATGATATCTTCGAAGCGCGCAACGAATGGCATGACCGCTCGTGGTGGCTGAAACAATCCGCTCACAATGAAGACGAACTGAAGGCGCTGCTCGATCGCGTCGAGGCGCGCGACGTCCGCTCATTCATTCTGCCACCCGATTGGGAGAAGGAGAAGGCGCGGCTTAGGACGCGCGGGATCAAGCCGCCGCTTTATCGCGGCCAGCGCGGGCCGGTCACATTCGCCACCTCGATCTATGGTCCCGAGAATCTGCTTTTCCTTATCATGATGAACCCCGATCTGGCCGCCCGGCTGCGTGACGCCATCCTCGCAAAGATGCTCGAACTGGCGCGCGTCCTGGACGAAGAGGCGGGCTATACTCCCGAAACGGCGCCGCATGGATTTTCTTTTTGCGACGACAATTGCTGCCTGCTGTCGCCCGACATGTATGAGTTCTTCGGATGGCCGATCCTGAAAGGCATGTTCGACCGCTATAGCCCCAATCCCGGCGATACGCGCTATCAGCATTCGGATTCCGCGATGGGGCATTTGCTTCCGCTTCTTGGAAAACTAAACATGACCGGCGTCAATTTCGGTCCGACCCTGACCATCGCCGAAATCCGCCAGCACTTGCCGGGCGCGATCATTTATGGCCAGCTGGCGCCATTCACCTACTGCCGGAACGAAGCGGAAAACATAGTATTGGAGACGCTGAGGGACATCGAAATGGCAAAAGAAAATCGCGGGCTTGTTTTTGCGACAGCGGGATCGGTCAACAACGGCTCGCGCCTGACCAGCATGAGGCTTATCATGGCCACCCTTCAACGATATGGCCGTTATATATAAAAAAGGATAATCGCAATGGAATATTTTTTTGAAGGATCGAAAGACATTGTCGTTACCGAAAAACACGCCGGCGAACTGGTGGACGGAATGCTGGCGCGGATGGGCGCGATGAAACGCGTGCTGCTGCTGCCTCCGGATTTGACGCGGATGCATTCCTGGGCGGGCGAACTGACGGTCATGCTTTATGAGCGCCTCAAAGGCAAGGCGCACATCGAGATCATGCCCGCGCTCGGCACACACGCGGCGATGACGGAGGCGGAGATCAAGAAGATGTTCCCCGGAGTTCCGCTGGAACTTTTCCGCGCGCATGACTGGCGTAATGCGCTGGTGCGATTGGGCGAAGTCCCGGGCGAGTTCGTCAAGAAGGTCACCGACGGCCTTCTCGATTATCCGATCTATTGCGAAGTGAACCGGCTGCTGATCGAAGGAAAATGGGATCGCATTATCTCGGTTGGCCAGCTGGTGCCGCATGAAGTTATCGGGATCGCCAACCATAACAAGAACATCTTCGTCGGCGTGGGCGGACAGGATACGATCAACAAGACGCACTTCATCGGCGCGGTTTATGGCATGGAGCGGATGATGGGGCGCGCCAGCACGCCCGTGCGCGCCGTCTTCAACTATATGTCGGAGCATTTCGCAAAGAACCTTCCGATTTCCTATCTGCTGACGGTGCGCGCGCGCGACGCCCAAGGGCGCATGGTTACGCGCGGCCTTTACGCGGGCGATGACAGCGCTTGCTTTGAGCGCGGAGCGAAGGTTTGCCAGCAGGTCAACCTCGATCTGCTCGACAAGCCCCTGCAGAAGACCGTCGTTTATCTCGATCCGCACGAGTTCAAGTCCACCTGGCTGGGCAACAAGGCGATCTATCGCACGCGTATGGCGATGGCCACGGGCGGCGAGTTGGTGATCCTCGGGCCGGCGGTCAAGGAATTCGGCGAAGACAAAGAGATTGACCGCCTGATCCGCAAATACGGCTATCGCGGCACGCCGCACACATTGAAGATGGTCAAAGAAAACCCGGACCTTGGGGCGAACCTGTCCGCGGCGGCGCACTTGATCCACGGCTCATCGGAAGGGCGCTTTGAAATCACCTATTGCCCCGGCAAACTCACGCGCGAAGAGATCGAGGGCGCCGGCTTCCGTTTTGGCGAACTCGATAAGATGATCAAGCATTACGATCCGGCCAAATTGCGCGACGGCGCGAACAGGCTGCCCGGCGGCGAGGAAGTGTTCTTCATTTCCAATCCCGCGCTGGGTTTGTGGGGATTGAAATCGCAGTTTGAATAAGCCACCATCCATCGTATAGAATAAGCAGGCATATCATGTTGGTGTTTGACGTACATTGGGCCAAGCCGATTATTAAATACCTGAGCAAGATAAACCTCCAGGAACTCGACAAGGGGATGCAGTGCGCCATCGAAGGACGTGTCTTGACTTACTGGGCTGAAGATGTCAGCTGCATAAATGTCGAGATTCTGGATGAGGCGGGTAGAGGCCGTATCCTCCAGGTTATCATCATAGGATTAGCCGAGACGGATCTAAAAGTTGAAGGCGCTTTCTCAAGGGCTCAAAGCCGTGTGTTTGCCGCAGCCGCGCTGGTTCTCCTTTCTTATCACGCCTGCCAGATTGGTTCTGGATTTGAGCGTGAACTGAGCCGTTGGACCAATATTGCATGGAATCCCAAGAAGCACAAAGAAGCGAAAAAACTTTTTGAAGGCGTCGCGTGTCTTTTTGAAGAAGCGGAAGAAATTGAGGTGGAGGAAGACGGGGAAGAAGACGACGATGAAGAGGAAAGGGATTGGGATGAGGATGAATACGATGATGAGGACTTTGAGGAAGATGACGATGATGATGATTTGCCGTCTTCCGAGATCATCGCCCGCAAATTGAGGCTTCTCCCCCGAGCGGATGACCCAAAGCCGAACAAGCAAAACAAGAACCGCTTTCACAAGATAGAAGAGGCGGCCGCCGCGGAGTCGCCCGAATGGTGGCGCGAATTTATTCACGAGGAAGACCCCGAGCGGCGACGGCAAATCCTGACTCAAGCCATCATGCGCCGGCTCAACTTGAAGCAGATGGACAAGTGGCTTGTCGGCGACGCGCTTTACCGGTTGAATCCTCAGCGCCCAGCGCTGGATGTGCTCGAACGGTTCGACAGCGTTCTGGACACCATGGGGCGCACCATGCCCTCTTTTCGCGGCAAGGCCAATGCCGCCGATCCCAGGCTCGCCGCTTTTTTGGATTCGCCGGAAATGCTGCCCGTGCGTCAGCGCATCGAGGATGACAGGACGGCATCGCACCTTATTGCATGGCTCGAGTCTCATCAAACCAATGCCATGGCTGCCAAAGCCGGCCCGCTCAGCATTGAACTCGTCTGGCGACTGGTTCCCCGCTCGCCTGGATTCTGCGAATTGCGCTGGCAGCTGCTGGCTACAACTCCCAAGATGCATCGCGAGCCGCGCAATTTCCAGGCGATCGCCTCGCTGGCGGCGGAGCTGGAATCCGGCAATCGCGTCGCGCCTGCCGAACAGGCCCAGCTGCTTTTCTGGATTTCCAACAGCTCCCAAACCCGTGATTTTCGCTATGAAACCTTTCCCGGCTCCGAATCCTTTGGACCGTCGTTTCCGGTCCTGAATGCCGCGTTGTGGCTCTCGCTTTGGGGCAAGGATCACTTGATCCGCTGGCTAAACGGCGAGGAGGTCATCTTCAACTCCAGCGCGGCGCGCCTGCTTGTCGAGGCGCCTTCCGGCCAGCCACCGCAATGGATCGTGGAAATTCCGCTCCCGGACTCCCGCGCGCGCCGGGTCGCGCTGACCGACTGCGCGCTGGTCTTCGAGAGCCGTTCTGAAGGAACGGGGGCGCATTCGCGCCAGCACGTCTATCTGCTCGAATCCGGAACGCTTCGCCCATTGTCCTGCGGGGGCATGCCGAACGATTTGCTCGAACGCCTCCATGATCGGCCTGTTTTTCCAGTTGAGAAACTGCGCAATTCGCGAGCCGGCGCGGTTCTGGTCAGCCGTTATGCCCCGCCTTCTCCCACCCCTGCGCCACCAGCCGGCAAACCCGACGCCGAAGCAAGCCAGGAGGAGGACACCCATTCTGCGGCGTCCGCAGATGGCGCGGCGCCTTTATCGGATGGGCTGATGGAACTGGTCCGGCTCCATCCGGTCGTCGAATGCCGCTACGAAGACGGGACCGCCTATTTCACCGCTGTCGCGCGGCAGAGAGGAGACGCGGATGGCGAGATCAAGTTCGTGCGCGTCGCTCAGGGCATCTGGCAGATGCGCGCCCAACGCTCTCGCCCCCTGTCGCCTTATGCGCCCCGACCGCGGGAATTTTCCGAGCCGCTACAGGAAGTTCGAAGTCTGATTCCCGAAGCCGACGGGGCGCAGGCGACCGCAACGGGCGAGGCGCAAGCGGCCACAGTGAATGAGCCGGAGCTCGATGCGCCCAATCCCTGGGCAATTTGCATCGCGCCGCATCCCAAAGACGTCGCGGGCGTGGATGCGTTCTTCGACCGTCTTCTCTCGCCCGGGACAAAGTTCGACATCATTGATGGCGGCGCGGCGCAATTCCGGATGAAAGTCAACCGCGAAAATCTGGCTCGCCTCCATGACGCATGGGTCCATCGTCCGCGCGGCGTGCGGTTCCTGGGCGACAAGGCTTTCGCCGAACTCGTGCAATTGCGCCGCCCGCCCAAATTCAATCTGCGCATCGAGTCATCGGGGATTGACTGGCTGAGCGTGTCGGTGGAAATGGAGCGCGATATCGAAACGCTCAAGCCGTCCGAGGTGTCCGCCGCCCTGAACCAGGAAAGCAGCGATCTCATCGTGCTCACGGGCGGAAGGGTTTATCGCCGCGACGATCTGGAGCAATACCGGAAATGGATGGATGCGTTGTCGGATTGGGGACTCGACACAGGGCAAGGCGAGCAGCGGCTGCATGTCATGCAGCTGGCCGGCTCGGACCATTCGCGGGAACTCCTGGACCTGACGGACGCCTCCGGACATGACAGCCTGCGCGCGCTGGCCGAGACGGCGCGGGGATTATTGAAATCATTCAAGGGCGTTCCATCCGCGAACGTCGCCGCCACAACGGCGCATTGGCTGCGCCCGTATCAACGCCAGGGCGCTGATTTTCTGGTCTGGGCTTTGCGCGTCTTCGGCGGGGCGATTCTGGCCGATGACATGGGTTTGGGCAAAACACTCCAGATGCTCGCAGCGTTGACTGCGCTGCGCTCCGCAAGCGGCAGCGGAGGAAGCGGCAAGGATGGCGATGGAGATGAGCATGGAGAAGGAAATGGCTCCGGCGATGCGCGCCTGCCTTCGCTCGTAATCTGTCCGGCCAGCGTGGCGCACAACTGGCTGCGCGAAGCCGCGCGCTTCGCGCCGGAGCTGCGGACCGCTGTGCTCGCAAGCGGCGGGGCGCGGCGCGACGTCATCCAACGTGCGAACGAATATGACTTGATCATCACCAACTACGCCCTGGCCCGCCGCGACAGCGAGCAGATTCAGGCGCGACGCTGGCTCCTGGCGTGCGTGGATGAGGCGCAGATGATCAAAAATCCCGCGACGGGCATCGCGCGGGCGGTCAAAGCGATCCAGGCGCGCTTCCGCCTGGCGCTGACGGGAACGCCGATCGAAAACCGGCTGACGGATTTATGGTCCATCGCCGATTTCGTCGCGCCCGGCTATCTGGCCTCGCGCAGGAAGTTCGAGTCGCGCATGAAGGAAGAGGACGCCGAACGCTCGTTCCGTTCGCTGCGGTCCAAGCTGCGCCCGCTCTTGATGCGCCGCCTCAAAAGCGAAGTGGCGCCGGAACTGCCGCCGCGCATCGAAGAGCGGCGCGATTGCGAAATGACGCCGGGACAGCGCCACACGTATCTGGCCGCCGTCAAGCACGCGCGCCAGATGCTCGAAGGCGTCGAGGATGAAAAACTGCGTGGACCCGCCCGGATTCAAATGCTGGCCGCTCTGACGCGCTTGCGCCAGATTTGCTGCGATCCGGCGCTGGCGGGGTTCAAGGACAAGGGATCGGGCAAACTAGACGCTACGCTCGATATGGTGGAGGAGCTGATCGAAGCCGGACACAAGACCCTGCTGTTCTCACAATTCGTCAAGATGCTCGACATCCTCGTGCCGCTCCTGAAAAAGCGGGGCATTCCGCTTTGGATGCTGACCGGCCAAACGAGCGCAGCCAAACGGCACGGCATCATCGCCGACTTCGAAGCCAGCAAGAAGCCGGGCGTTTTCCTGATCTCGCTCAAGGCCGGCGGCTTGGGTCTGAACCTGGTCTCGGCCTCGCACGTGATCCTCTTCGATCCCTGGTGGAACCCGGCGGTCGAGGCGCAGGCCATAGACCGCACGCACCGGATCGGCCAGGACAAAACCGTCGTCGCCTTCCGCATGGTGACCGAGGGCACGGTTGAGGAGCGCGTCCTCGAGCTGCAGGAAAAAAAGCGCGGGCTGATCAAGAACGTGCTGGAAGAAGAAGCCTTCAACCGCGTCCTGAGCCGCGAGGATTTCAAGTTCCTTCTCGAAGAATGACTGGGAGCGCCGTAATGGCAAGCCGAGAGTTTTGCATTCGCGCAACAACTCATTCAATCGCCGCGCAAAGACCTTGCCCGGCGGCGAAGATGTGTTCTATATCTACAAACCAGCGCCTAAACCAGCGCCGGGATTGCGGGAGATGAAGATTCAGTTTGCCCGCGTCGCGCATCTGAGACAGAGCGAGAAGCCCAGGCGCCTAAGCGCGGAAAGAGACGGCCAAGCGCATGAAACCAACGCCACAAATGAATACATCAGCGCAACGCGCGCTGAATTCTTTCCTGGAGAATTGCCGGAAGTCGCTTGCAGTCGAATGCGTGATTTTGTTTGGTTCCCGCGCCCGAGGCGACGCCGAAGACCGTTCCGATATTGACTTGGCCGTCGCAGCGCCGGACGTTTCAGCGCGGCAGTGGCGAGAGATCGAGCAATGGACCCAGGAAACGCCATCGTTGACAAAAATTGATCTGGCGCGTCTTGATGCTATCGGAGAAAAATTCCGCGCAAAGATACTGGATGAAGGAGTGGTGCTCTATGAACGGCGCAAAACCAAACCAAAGCCTGAAAAATCTGGCGCGCGCGCTTGATCGTCTCGGCGAAGCGCTCGCGGCGCCGGAATCGGATTCATTAATCATTGACGCCACGATCCAGCGCTTTGAGTTCACGATTGAGCTTTTCTGGAAGACTTTCCGCCGATTGCTGCTTGAGCAAGGCATCGAAACAACGACGCCGCGCGAAACTTTGGAGGAAGCATACGCCGCCAAATGGTTTAGCGATGATGAACTGTGGCATCAAATGCTGCTGGACAGGAATAAAACCTCACATATCTATGATGAAGAGATGGCGAGAAGGATATATGAGAATGTACGGCTTTATTATCCGGAGATGCGGCGGATTTTTGAGAACTTGACCCACAAATATGGAACTCTGTAATTAGACGGCATGTCGCCGGAACAGCATTTGCGAAAAAATGAATTCGTCAGATCCACAGCCCATTAAGAGCGTGACCGCATCCGCCCAATCAGTGGACGAGAATGCCAAGCCATCCTTTTGCTGGGATCGTGATTGGACGATTGGCAAAATTCGCCGCCGGTTGCGCGAGGGCGACGAGTATGAGCGCGATAGCGTCGCCTCATGGATTTTGCGCGAGGGTACTTGCGATGAGGTATGGCTTTTCTTCACGCCAGGACAGGTCGAAAGAATGCTGCCGCGAATAAAAAATCATCTTGGGCGACGGGCAGATTTCTGGCTGTACATCCTTACGTCTTGGCGGCAATTAGGCCTGATGGATTGGCAGGACGGCGAGGCGGGAAGAGATAGTGACAAAGACGAAGATAAAGCAAATAGCTTACGATCGCTTTGCGGCCAAAGTGATGACGCTTTGCCAAATATCTCGCGCGCGTTGTCGCCGCTTGCTGAAGAATTCATCGCAAAATTTTATCCGGCTGATTATGATCTCCAAATTGAAAAAGAATCCTTGCGGCTGTTCATGCGCAAGGATGGACAATCATCATCGTATTTTTCCATGCAAAGCATGAAGCCGATGGACGGTGAAATTCTCAATCCTTGCGTCCAAGGGACCGCGGAACGATTGAATGCAAGGTTTCGCTCGCTAAGGCGCGTGCCGGATTTCTGGTGTTTTCATCTTGAGCGAGGAGCGGAGGAGATAACGGTGGACTTGTCTTATACTGGTCCGGCAACGAATCATTTATCATAGGGAGCTAATGGAATGCCCAAGAACGTTCTTGTGGCGCAGTCGGGAGGGCCGTCGTGCGTTATCAACAACACGCTGCGCGGGATCATTGATGGTTGCCGTGCTTATCCGGCGACTTTCGGGCGCATTTATGCCGGATGGCATGGGATTGAAGGGGTGTTGAAGGAGGAATTGCTCGATGTGAGCGCGCAGGCTGAGGAGGAGATTCAGCTTCTCGCTACTACGCCGGCGGCCGGCTCGATTGGGACTTGCCGATATAAGCTGAAGAAGAATAACCCGGAGGATTTCGACCGCGTCATGCAGGTGCTCAAGACGCATAACATTGGGTACTTCTTCTATATCGGCGGCAATGACTCGATGGATACGGCGCACAAGATCAGCGTCATGGCCAACGAGAAGGGCATTGATCTTGTGGCCGTGGGCGGACCGAAGACGATTGACAATGACGTAGGAGATTCGGAATTCAAGCTGATTGACCACACGCCCGGCTATGGCTCGACGGCGCGCTACTTCGCGCATAATATCCAGAACATCAACGAGGAGAACAACGGATCGGCGCCCGCCGATCCGGTCATCATCCTCCAGGCGATGGGGCGCAAGATTGGCTTCATCCCGGCGGCGGCGCGTCTGGCCGATCCGCGGCGCGAAATGCCGTTGCAGATATACATGACGGAATCGAAACTGACGCTTGCGCAAATGGGCGAGAACGTCATTGACTATCTGAATAAATTCGGGCGTTGCATCGTCGTCGTCAGCGAAGGCTTTGACGTGGGCGACATCGGCGCGGTTAAGGATGGCTTTGGCCACGTCGAATTTGGCGCGTCGAAAACGAGCGTCGCCCAAGAGGTCGCGAATTATCTCAACACGCTGAAGTTCCCCGTCGCAGGCAAGGCGCGCTATCAGATTCCCGGCACCGATCAGCGTCATGCGATGATCTACGCCTCGACGGTGGATTTGGAGGAATCGTACAAGGTCGGACTGAAGTGCGCGCAGATCGCCCGCGAGGACGGCAACGGCTGGATGGGCACAATCCTGCGTGAACCGGGCGACGTCTATATGGCGCGCTTCGACAAGGCGCCGCTCGAAAAAGTCGCCAACTCTGAGCGCCATTTCCCGGAGTCGTGGATCGCGCCGTCGCGCTACGACGTGACGGATGACTTCATCAAATACGCGCAGCCGCTGATCGGCGTCAATTGGCCGAGCATTCCGCTCGTCAATGGGTTGCAGCGATTCGCGCGGTTCAAGATGATCTTCGCGGATAAGAATCTGCCAGCTTATATGCCGCAGGGATTGAGGAAATAATGAGCACAATTAAAGATGAAGTAATCCGCCTGGTGAAGGGGATGCCCGACAACGCCACGATGGAAGAGATTATTGACGCGCTCGACTATAAGAAACTGGTGGACCGGCGGTTGACGGAAACGCGCGAGGCGCTGATGGCAGATGAGGTTGACAATCCGCCCGATCCGACGGATGCGACTGATCCGGCTGGCGCCGGCAAGGCCCCGCGCTCGAAAGGCAAACGGCGATGAAAGAGGCGATCATCATCGCTGGACCGAACGGCAGCGGCAAGACAACCTTTGCCAGCGAATTGATTCTGGAGACAGGGTGGCCGTTCATGAACGCGGATGAGATTGCCAAAGGCATGGCCGATGGCGCGGATTTTTCAAAAGTTCGTTTGCGGGCAGGGCGGAAGTTCCTCAAAGAAATCGGCGAATGGATTGCGAAAGAGAAAAGCTTCATCCTTGAGACAACAATGTCAGGCAAGTATCTCAAGGACATCATTGCGCGATTGAAGGAACATGCGTACTCAATTTCGATCACGTATATTTTTGTGGATACAATCGAGGAAGCCATTCAGCGGATCAGAAACCGGATAGAGATGGGCGGTCATGCCGTGCCGGAAAAAGATATCCGGAGGCGATTTTTGAGAAGCAAGCGGAATTTCTGGAATGATTATCGCCTGAGAGTTAATAGTTGGCAGATTTATAGGAATGGGAAAGACTCATTTATGCTGATAGCAGCAGGACAAGGCGAAGAGAAGCGCATAATTGACGAGGAAAGCTTCGGTGTTTTTCTTAAGGACTGACAGTCATGGATGCTAAAATTCTGACAGACGCTTTAGAAACCGCGCGCATCGGCAACCGCGCCGTACGCAAGGCGCAGGAAGAGATTCGCAAGGCCGGGCTGCCGCTTGTGTTTTCACATCGCGGACATTTGTATTATGAATTGCCTGATGGCTCGATCACGACGGAGGATCCGTTTGTGAAGGGGCGCTCGCGCGATTGAGTCTTTTCTCCTCGCTGGGTCAGCTTATTTTCGTGACGCGCCAGCAGAGATGCTGGCGCTCCCAGTGCTGGCGCTCCCAGTGCGGGCGCTCCCATTCCAATCCCGCCAAACCTCGCGCGCGGCGCGGCGCAGGGTTTCCTCTGTCCAGGCGGTCGCCTCAGGCCGGGGCGCGGATTCGCCATTACAGGCTACAAAAAAGGTCAACTCCTCGGCGCCGCGCGCGGACAGATTCAGCGCATATTCCAGTTTGCCGGGAGGATAGAGCGTTTGATCGCTGTCGCCGCCCACGTCCACGACGCGCGTCGCCGCCGCGTTCATGGTCCCGGAGATAACCTTTGCGAGCGCCGGCGGCTCGCCCGCAGGAAAAATCCAGATCGCGTTGAGAATCGGATTTTTGTCTTCGGCGCCCGCCGCGGCGCGGACCGAAAGATCAAGCCTGCCGTCTCCATTCGCGTCGCGCGCCTTGAAGAGCAGCGCGCCGGGCGTATGCCGGCCCCACTTGGCGACGGGGTCAACTTCCTGCGCCGGCGCCCCTTCGACGCTGCACACAAGCAGGCGCTTGCCGGGTTCGGCCCAATGGCTTTCGCAGATTCCCAACACGACGTTCGCCTCGCTTTTTGGAGCGACCTTGAAGCGATAGAAAATCGGCACGCCGCCCATGCCCGCGCGAATATTCTGGAAAGCCGGATCGCACTTGCCTTGCGGCTTGGCCCAGCCGCGTATCGGCGTGGATTCATCATGGCAGCCCCACTCGCGCTGGGTTTCCTCCTGCGCCGTTTCGCGCGGCAGCGTGAGAATGACGCGGCTGCCCAGACGCACGGTGCGCAATCCGGCTTGCGACTTGGGCGGCAAGTCGAGCCCCAGCGTAACGCTGGTTGCGCAGCCCAGAATTTCCTCGACGCGCACGGTCAGCACGTCCAGCCCCGCTGGATGAGCCGGAGCGCGGAAAGCCGTCCACGTCACGGCGATAGGGCCGCGCTGAAAGACTGCGCGCGCGCCGGGAATAGTCTCATCCACCTTGAACGCTCCGGCGCCAACATCGCCTTTGGCGCCCGCGCTTTCGCCGTTGATTTTAAGACCCAGATTTCCCCAATCCTCAATCAGCCTTCCCTGGGCGTCCATGCGCGAGGGCGCCAAGCCCGGCGAACTGAAAGAAATCTCATCGGCTGCAATGGCAAAGGCGGCGCAAGCCGCCGCCAACGTCCCGGCGAAAACGGCAATGCGAATCATACAGAGGCTCCTTCGGCAAAAGTGGAATGCTCGGGCGAATGAACGTGCTTGATGCCATACAGTTCGCAAAAACTTTCGAGGATGCGCCGGTGATTACCCAGCGTCACGACCTGATGGAAACCTTTGACGTCGCGGCAGTCCTCGACGTTGTCCATGCGCAGCTCGACCGACGTGCGGCAACCTCCGGCCGGCGGCGTGTTGACGTTGCCGACGACCGTGGCGGTGTCAATGATCATCTCATTGGGACTGGTGAAGCGAACCAGCGTGGCGGGTTGATCCTTGGGCCAGAGCACTTGCAGGGAAACTCCGAGCGCCGATTCCGAGTGGTTGCGCAGGATAAAGGGCGCGGCGGATTTCGCAAATCAATTCAACCGCGTGCCGCTCGTGCAATGCGCCGCGATCAACAGGTTGCGCGCCGTCTCGGGCACGGGATCGTTCATGAATCCTGTGCGGTCCAGGAGATAGCTGACCATCATCAGCGATATTGCTCCGAACAAGTCGGCCTCGCATCCGGCCGTGATGCCCTGATCCATCAACATGGACCAAGCGCCGCACGGCGGAGTCGGCACCAACTTGGCCGAAACCATTCCCAGGCAATCCATCGAGAGCGCATTGGCCTTGTATTCGGCCATCAGGCGCTTGCCGGTGATATAGGCGCGGGCGCAATTGATCGTGTCCTTTTTGGTGGGCTCCACAATCTTCTTCGCGTGCCAGCGCAGATCGCTCGCGAAGTCGCGCGCCTCTTCGTTTTCAGTCTGCTTGTCGAAGGTAGTGTTGAAGGTGTCGCGCGGAATCGCCCGCACTTTGGTTCCCAACCGATCTAGGACGGTTTCCTCATTCTTGTTGCTGCGAATCCACAAAACGCGCGTTTCCTCGAACTTGCGTTTGGCGCGGATCATGCGCAGGCCATCCTCGACGGCGGACCAGTCCAGTGTGGAGATGACGTGCATGCCCGGCTGGCGCGAAGCCTTTGCGATATGTCCCGTAAAGGCCATGCCCACCGGCGCAAAGACAATCTGCGGCAGAGCGGTCTCTTTGGACAATCGCTCGACCATGGGCCAGCAGTGTATGTGCTGAAGAATAACCAGCAGTCCATGCGGCTTGCTGGACTTGACTTTGGCGATCCATGCGCCCAAGTCCGCGTCATTGCTGATCGGCTTGGCCTCCATATCCACCTGCACGCCCAGGCGGCGCGCCGATTCCGCCAGGTTGGCGCGATACTCTTTTTGATGCTGGTCCAGATCATAGGTTGTTCCAGGCCAGCCAAGCCAATAA
>JAPLSP010000334.1 GCA_026398575.1 Candidatus Sumerlaeota bacterium
GAGCGCCGGCATCTCTGCCGGCGAGTGAGGCGGCGTATCCACTGGCAAGGAGGGCGGGATTTTAGAGCTTATGCAGGTGAGGATCTCGTGAGGACACGCCGGCAAGGATGCCGGCGCTCCCAGTCCGGCCAACTTCTACCTTGAAGGCGGCTGGCCGGAGCTTTATCTTGGACATGGCGTTGCTTAACCGGTGAGGAAACCACCATGAGGAAACTATCTATCAGCCTGAATAGCATAACAGCCCTTTCGATTGCCCCTGTGCTCGGTCCTGCGATCGCCCCTGCGATCGCCCCTGCGATTGCCCTTGCGTTTGCCCTTGCATTTGCACTGCCAACAATTCATGCCGCGACAGTGGATTTGGGAAAAGGATTTTTTGATCATGGCGTGGCAACGCCCATGAGTAATCATCGCGGGATCGTCGCGACCGTGGACGGCGATGGGCGCGACGTCGCGCTGGTCTGGCTATACGACCACCGCGGCGGCTACGCGCTGCTGATGATTGACGCCGACACCGGCAAGAGCCAGCAATTCGCGACGCCTTTTCCCTGGAGCGGAGACGGGCCGTTTGCTTCCCTCCTGTCGAGTAGTAATAAATACTACACGCACTTCGGCAATCACTTCGCGGAGTTCGATCCGGCCAAGCGCGCGTTTACGTTTTTCCACAAGACAACGCCGCAGATGGCGATGAGCATGACGGAAGCCGACGACGGCGTGATCTGGTCGGCGACCTACCCAAACAGCGGCATCGCGTCGTTCAACCCAAAGACGCGCGAGTTCCGCGACTACGGCTCGACACACAAGGAAAATTGGGCGCAATATCCGCGCGCGATCGCCACGGACGACGCCGGATGGGTCTATTTCGGCATCGGCAGCACGGCCAGCCAGATTGTTGCGCTCGATCCCAAAACCGGCAAGGCCAGGCCGATCCTGCCGCAGAGCGAACGCGCCCAGGGTGCCGCGACAGTCTATCGCGACACGAACGGCAAGGTTTATGGCCAGGCTCATTCCGGGGCGCCCGATGGTTGGTATGAATTCTACCAAGGCGAGGCGCGCAAGATCGGGACGAATCTCAAACAGAAACCCAAGCCGATCATCGCGGGCAGCCAGGGCCTGTTTCACCAAGCGTTTCCTGACGGTAAACGGCTCAAGGTCTGCGATACCGTGGAGCGTGAACTCGTCGTCGTTGACCCAAAGACGACGGCGCCGAAGCGCATGCAGTTCGATTATAAGAGCGAAGGCGCGCACCTCATGGGCGTGGCCTCGGCGCCGGACGGCACGATCTGCGGCGGCACGGCTTTCCCCATGCGATTCTTCAGCTACAACCCGAAGACGGACCAATGGATCAATCGCGCCGCCTACGGACAGTTCAACACCGTAGCGCGGCAGGGCGATCATTTCTTTATGGGCGGCTATACGCATGGTTACTTGCTGGATTGGGACCCCGCGCGCGAATGGGCGGCGACCGAAAAGAGCAAACCGGGCTGCAATCCTCTTTTCCTGACGGATTGCGAGCCGACCATCAACCGCCCGCATAAACTTCTCCCCCATCCCGACGGCAAAACTCTCGTCCTCGCAGGCACACCCGGCTATGGCTACACCGGCGGCGGATTGCTTTTCTGGGATCGCGAGACAAAGACACGAACGCTCCTTGAACACACGGCGCTCATTCCGCAACAGGCGACGATGAGCCTCGTCGCGCTGCCGGGCGGCAAACTCCTCGGCGGCACAACAACCAGCTCCGGCACGGGCGGCGAGAAGAAGGCCAAAGAGGCCCAGCTTTATATCATGGACATGGCGACGAAGAAGATCGAATGGCACACCGTTGTATTCGCAGGCGCTCAGGAGTACACGGATCTATGTCTTGGACCTAAGGGACTGGTTTTCGGTTTCGCGGACCGGAAACGCTTTTTCGTCTTCGATCCCGGCGCGCGCAAGGTGGTCCATGAAGAAGACGCAGCCACGACATTCGGCGCCTGCGTCTCGCAACAAGGTCCGCGCGCTTTCGTGCGGGGCGATAATGGCGCCATCTACATCCTCTTCGTGAAAGGCGTCGCCCGGCTCGACCCATCCACTTTCAAGATCACGCTGCTTGCCGCATCGCCCGTCCCCATCTCCTGTGGCGGCGACTACCTCGATGGCCACATCTACTTCGGCAGCGGCTCGCATCTCTATAGCTTCAAAGCGCCCGAATAGCAGCTTCCTCCGGAATAAGCGACTGCGCAACCAGCCGAAGCACATAATCCTCTTGAGCCACAAGAACTTTGATCATAGACTGAATGGCCGTTATTAAAAGGGAAGAATCTCATGCTTAGTGTTCCGATTCAGAATGGCGGTCACGTATTTTTGCCCAAGGGACGAAGGCAATGCAGTCAGAAGCGGCGCCAGCATTTGGAGTGCGGTTGCTTGCTGCCGCTTTAGCTTCCATGATCTA
>JAPLSP010000423.1 GCA_026398575.1 Candidatus Sumerlaeota bacterium
GTGATTTGTTCCGTCATGAGACGGACATTACATAAAGGCCTCACGTCACAATAGTTAAATTTTCGGGTTTATGAAAATTATTTTCATCACCTACTTCAGGCGGCTAAAGGCATACGGCGATGCTTGTGGCGCCCGTACCAATCCTCCCCGTGCGAACGCGCCAGTTCCGCCATCATCACCAGCGTCCAAGCCGCACGATTATGGTAGGTCAGCGCTTTGGCTTCGCGAGCCATTTCGCGAGGCAATGTGCCGTCGTCTTTGATTTGATGAGTATCATTTTCGTTTCAGTGTCGTTGAGGTTGCTGTTGCGGTTTGGAGCTGGGGCTGAGGCACATTGCGGCAGTCGCTCAATTGCACGCCGGCGCCGCCGGGAGTCCGCAACACGACGTTCTCCATCGTCCAGTCGCTGGCGCATTTGATGGCGCCGGGGCGCTGCGCCTCGACGGTCACGTTTTTCCATGTGATGTTGCGCATCGGTTTTTCGGGATAGGCGTTGGCGAAAAAACCGTCTTTGGCGCCGGTCACCTTGACGTTGGCAATCGTGATGTTGCGGAACTCGGGAATGCCCCGCTCCGGAGGCTCTACCGGCTGGGCAAGCAACCGCCAGCGGTCGGTGATTTGATCCTGCGGAATGTTCGCTGGAATTTTTGGATAGCTGTAGGTGGGGAACCAATTGAGTTGGAAGTAAAACGGTTGGGGAACCCGGTCCATCTCGATGTCGTGGATGAACACGTTCTCCACCACGCCGCCGCGCACCTTGGCGGATTTGAACCGAATGCCAAAGCCGGTCCCGGCGGCCTTCAGGCCATACACCTCGATGTTCCGCATCCCGCCGGAGGTTTCGCTACCAAGTGTGAACAGGCCGCTCCCCGCGCCGGTGATACAATTGCGGTACACTACGTTCTCGGCTGGCCGGTTCACCCGCAGCCCGTCGGCATCCTTGCCGGACTTCAGGCACAGGTTGTCGTCGTTGCAATCAATGTCGCAGTTCTCGACCAGGATATTGCTGGAGGAATCCGTGTCCACGCCATCGGTGCTCGGCCCGTGCCCGCCCATATTGTTGCGGATGACCAAACCATCCACATGAACGCGGTCGGAATAGGTCAGGGTGATGGTCCAGAAGCCGGAGCGCTGAACGGTGAAATCGCGGAGCAGAACGTCATGCGATTTCCACACCACTACAGGCCGGACGCGCTCGCAGTCGTAGTCCAGCGCAAACCGCAGGCCGCGGCGGACGTAATCGCGCTCCATATCCGAGAACTTCTTCCACCAGTATTGGCCGGCGCCGTCAATGACGCCCTTGCCGGTGATCCGGACGTTTTGCTGCTCATACACGTTGATCAGCGCGGCGGGCCATAGCATCTCGATGCCGGCGATACGGGTCGGCAGGCGCGGGTATTGGCTGTCGTCCGCCACGGCCTGAATCGTCACGCCCGCATCGAGGCGCAACTCGACGTTGCTCTTCACGAAGAGCGCCCCGGAAGGATAGACGCCTGGCGCGAAGATGACCACGCCGCCCCCGGCCTCATGCGCGGCGTCAATCGCCCGCTGAATCGCCGCTGTGTCGGTGGTCTTGCCGTCGGCCTTCGCCCCGTAGTCGGCCACGCGGAACGTCCGCTCGGGAATCTTCGCGAACCCCGGATCCGAAACCATCGCCTCCAGCCGGCGCACCAACTCGCTTTTGGGCATATCCGCTCCGGCTGCAGGCGAGATATCCGCCGCATGAGCAGTGATGGAGGCTAGAACAGCCACGGCTAGAATGTATGGCAGGGCGTGGAATATCCTCATTGGATGGCCGGCGCCTTTTTATCTGTTCGAGGAATCTTTGATTTGATCGTCTGTGTTGAGATCGCGTGATTCCTTACGAAGATCTTTCATCTTCTTGCATGTGACGTCGAGTGGTAGGCCGCTTCGCTCCGTCGGACGGCCACGCACGCTAACGCAATTCGGCGGCTTGACGAGCGCGCGGGGCCGTCCGACGGAGCGGAGCGGCCTACCACTCGACGCTATGGTTGGATGATAGCAATGAATCAAGATTTGGAGTCGTGAAAAAGATGAACGTCAGGTCATCCAATCTTGCGCCACTCGGGAAGCGCCGAATTCAGGGACGGCACGCAAGTCGGGCCGGGTTCTGGGTTGTTGCGTGCCCAGCCATGAATGGTCGCTGCTGCCGCTTGGACTTCTGACTTCTTCGGTTCAGGTTTCTTATAGTCATCCGTCTCATTGACCGTCCTATTCATGGCCGCGAGGATCCATGTCTCGATATGGCGACGAGGAATCAGCACGGCGAGCGGATCTGTGGGGGTAACCTGAGGATCGGCTTTCAGATCAGCCCGACGCCTGTCAACTTCGAGCTTGTCAGCATCGACGACCGCTATAAGCAATGTCTTTGCTTTGGTCTGTCGCTGCCGACAAGCTTGGAGTTCCTTCGGAAACTCCTGTAACACCCATGTAACGCCACCCCCATACACTTCGCGGCTTGCATTACGAGGTATTAGGCAAGGTGGCTCCGTATTGACCCCACATTCCTTAAGGTAGCAGCGGACAAGGCGCTCTTGTGGATCGTCCTCACACAGCAGGATTGTTTTGGATATGCGATCACTCACGTTCCCACCCCCGGGCGATCAGATCCGCAGCAGTAAGTCCTGTTTGCGATGGATCATCAAACGGACGGACTCGAGTCTGTCTGCCTTGAGGACGGTCAAACAGCAAGCCTTCCTTGAAAGCCATGCGATTCAGGAGTTCAGGATGGTGCGAAGCGATCAGCACTTGAGCGCCCGATTCGCCCTCCTCGGCACGGTCAAGCACTTTGGTTAGCCATGGCTGCACCTCTCGCAGAGCGATGAAGTTGTCCGGTTCATCGAAGCATAGCGTTGCCTGTGGCTTGAGAGCGAAGTGCAATACCGCATAGAGCCCGATGAGCACACGCTGACCTTCTGAGAGTTCATTCAATAGGAATTCGGATTCTCGCTTCGCGCCGTTCCCGTTCTTCCCGCCGGCCATCCGCACTCTGATCTCCCGCCGCCCTTCACCGGCTAGTTCCAGACGCATGGTGACGAATCCTTCAATGACGGCGCAAAGATCGCGGATGTACTCGTAGTCCTCGGTTTCCTGCCGAAGATGCCGGTACCAATCCGCGAAGTTTGCAAGGTGTTGATCGGGGCGTTCTGATTCCTGTCCTGCAATCCCGAGCATGGCCCAAGGGTTCGGCTGCACGTAGAGCAAGCCGCCAAGCCAGCGTTTGAACCATGACAATTTCGTGTTGTCATTTCGCTCAATGATCGTTGCCAATGCCGAGCGATGCCAGTCGAAGGGGTACTTCACTTTGTCCTCCGCCGAATCATTGAACAGATGAACCTCACCCATTTCAAAGCGGAAAATTGGCTTGCCCTCAAAACTCACCTCTTCCTTGACGACACGTGGCCGCTCCAGATTGCCCCAAGAGTCCATGACAAGAAGGAACTTATACACGCCGCTATTTCCAACGACATCCAACTCGAACGTCTGCTCTGGAACATCCTGCCATCGGGTGCGAGAGGCGCCGCCGAACCTTGATGCCGGAGCTGGCCGGTCGGGCAGTTCGCCGCGGATACAGAAATCCCGGAGCAGGGTAAGCACGTCGAAAAATGTGGACTTGCCCGCCCCATTAGAGCCGAGAAGCAATTGCTGCGGCCCGAGGCGGCACTCGAAATTCACCATACATCGGAAGTTATCCACGTAGATTCGAGTCAGCATTTAATCATTCTCCCCAGAACAACTTGAGATCATAAGACGGGAGGAAGTGAATGGGCTATGTACATCTCGCATTACAAAGGGGTCCAGGATCATACTGGGATATTCTCGTCCTCCTGCTTTTGACTCACGAGATGAACTATCCATAAATATGCGGCCAAGCACAAGCTGAAATTCATAGCTCTGAAGGCGGGAGCGAGGTCATTGCCGGAAACCCCCACTACCGCTTCGCCTGTCGGGCCCAAGTTCGCGATTGCCGCCGCCAGAGCCGCCTCTGCCGCCGGCATCGGGCGGGCGTTCGCCGGGGGTGGCATCGGCTTTGTCGAGGCCGGTCTTGCCCTTCTGCGAGGCGGGCAGTTCGATGACGTCTTTCGGGGTCAGATCGCGGCCGGCGAGGCCTGGATAATCGGGCGCGTAGCGGTGGAGTTTGAACACCGCGTTGAACAGATGGCCGCGCACGTCTTTGCCGGGGACTTCGCCCTGCGCGAGAATGCCGCCGCGCACCACCGGATTGACGTATTGCCAGACCATCTCGCCTTCCTGAGTGACTTCGAAGATGTGGCCGATGACGCCGGCGCATAGGAGCGTATTGCCGTTGAGCAGACGGTGCGCGCCGGAGATTTCGGAGGAAAAGAAGTCGGTGCGGTTCTTCGCTTCATAATGCCAGACGGGCTTTTCCGGTCCGTAAGGCTTGCCAGGCTCGATGATGTAGCGGCCATTGGCGTCCATCGGCGGAACGATTTCCTCGATGCTGGTATAGCCGCGGTTGTAGCCGTTGTTGAAGATGGTGACATGGCCGGCGCCGGGATAGCCGTCGGGAATCCACTCGGCGTCGTGCTGCTGGTTGAGCTGCGCATCGCGTTCGTCGCCACGCTTGTAGGCGGATGGATTGCCCCAGCGGTAAATCAAGTCGCCGCCTTTGCCGTGTTTGCCGCCGGTATGGCCGGCAGACTCCTGGGGCGTTGTGCTGTGGTCAATGAACCAAATCTCGCTTTGGCCACGGGCGCTGATCACGATTTGGTCGAGCTTCGCGTTGTAGGCGATGGAATTGGCGTGGTTCCAGAAGCCGTTCGGGCCACCACGACCGCCGCGGATGGCGATCAACTCGGGGTGCGCGGCGATCTCGCCGTAGTTGGGCTTGGTCTTGTCAAGGTCCTGAATCAGATGATCCCAGACATGCCATTCCCACACGACTTTGCCGCTGTTGGGATAGACCGGCTGTATTTCAACAACGCCGTCCGGATAGAGCTCCGTGTTCTGAGCCGACTCCGCCGGCCAACCGGCCGCGATGCATTCGGCGGCAGTTTTCTTCTCGACGACGAGCATCAGGATGTTGCCGTTGGGCAATGGCGCGATGTCGTGATGCTGCTGATACTTGTCGTTCGTGTACCAAAATTCCCAGATCAGTTTGCCGTCCCAGTCATACTCCTCGATGCGGCCTCCCTCGCCACCGCCGGTGAAACTGCGGTTGCGGGTCATGCAGGTGCGCAGGAGATTGCCGTTGGGCTTTAGATAGACCGATTGGCCGGGGAAATATTCGCTCTTCCACTGATGCACGGCCCGGCCTTGATTGTCCATGAGGTAAGTGACGGTGTTGTGCTTGGGCGCCATCAGTGAATAGCCGGTGAAGGCCTTGGGCGTATTGAGAAACACTCCGACGGTCTGGCCGGGATTGGGAGAAGCCGGCGTCTTGTTCTCTTCCATCATCCGGCCGCCGCCGCCGGGACCGCCGGAGCCACCACCGCCGGGGCTGCCGCCGTCACGCGGTTGTTGGCCGCCTTGGCCGCCTTGGCCACCTTGGCGGTTGGGATCGCGCTGCGGACGGCCGCCCGGTTGATCCATTCCTTGTCCATCTGGGCGGTTGGGATCACGCGGCGGACCGCTGCCCGGTTGATCCATTCCTGGGCCGCCCTGTCCACCCGGTCCACCTTGTCCACCTTGGCGGTTGGGATCGCGCTGCGGGCGGGCGCCTGGTTGCTCAGGTCCTTGGTTCGCGCCCGGCCCTTCGTTGGCGCCAGTCACGGTGTAACGCGTGTAAGTCACACTCAGGTCTGCGGTGGCGAGAATCTTGTCTTTCATGGCGGCGAGCAGAACCTCCTGGCTCACCCCGGAAGACGGCGCGATGAGTTGAAGCGGCGCCGACAATGCGTAAACGGTGAATACATAAGTCCTCGTGCCGGGTCCTGCCGAGTGCGGCGCCGC
Organism: Candidatus Sumerlaeota bacterium; assembly: GCA_026398575.1. The sequence continues at coordinate 5,935 of JAPLSP010000423.1, forward strand.
ATATCCGGCGCGATTGCCGCGGCTGCTGATGCCCAACGTCCCGACGCCTTTCACGTCCTTGGGAAGGCTTTGGACGTTGGCCGGAATGTTATAAAGCAGCCAGTAGCTGATGTTTTCGCCCCGGGCATCGGTGTGATGCATGATGATCGCGTAGCTCTTGGCATCGGCTGGCGCGCCACTCCATTCGAGAGGCGGCGTGACGCCGGCGCCATCGCCGGTGAACTCCTTCGGCAGCGTTCCGCCGTCTTTCACTTCGGAGCTCTTGAGCGCTAAATTTTTGTCAGGCTTCTGAAGGTACATTCCTCCGTCGCTGACAATGCGCTCGCGCGGCGCCGCGATATCAGGCCCGCCGCCCGGCAAATCCGCGCCAGGTCCACGACCCTCTCCCTGTCTCCCCGTTCCGCCTTCTCCCGGTCTCCCCGCTCCCCCAGGACGGTTCGGATCACGTGGAGGCCGTCCGCCGCCGGGCGCGGCGTCGTTGCGCCCCATATTTTGTACCGCCGTCAGTTTCACGGCCGGCCGGTTCTCGGCGTTGACCGGCAGCACAACACGGAAACCGATATGGAACCACGGGCCGTCGGCGTCGCTGAGGCCGGTGACGGGATCGGGACCGCGATAGTAGGACGGATCGCGGTTCGAAACGCGACTGTGGCCGAACTCGCCATTGAACCAGCTCCCGCCCCTCATGCAGCGATAAGCCTTGCCGTCCTGCATCGGACTGCCCTGGGCCGGACCGGGCGGATTATCCGCCGGAGCATAGGCGTAGTAATTCCGCTCGTACCACTCCGTGCACCACTGCCAGACGTTGCCGGCCATGTCGTAGAGCCCGTAACCGTTTGCGTTGTTCGCCGTCTGGTACGTTTCCTCGGCGCCCGGCCAGCCGAAGTCGGCTTTGCGCTGCAGCTTCCCGTTGAAGAACCCGACCGGCGTCGTCTTTGGCTGCGGCCCCATGCGCCATGCATTCCCCGGCGGACCAGGGGCTGCTTTATAACCGGCCGGCGCCGGCGCCGGCCCTAGAATGGCGCGAAACGGATTGCGCGATTCGGGCACGTTGGCTTTCGCCGGGTCGGCATCGTCGCCCCACGGGTAATTGTAATAGGGATTCTGCTGTCCGCCGCGCGCGGCGTATTCCCATTCGGCCTCGGTCGGCAGACGGAAACCGCTCTTGTTGAAATCGCAGTCCCATGTGGTCGTGTTGTAGCAGAGCGGCAACTTTCTTTGCGCGCTCAGCCAGTTGCAGTATGCCGCCGCGCCATGCCAGCGCACGCAGACCATCGGGTGGTTTTCCTTCTTGTCGAGAACGGAAAACTTGCTGCCATCCCAACCGATCTGGCTGGACATGGAACATTCGCGCGTATCGCATAGCATATCGTTTCCGCCGGCCAGATACACCGCGCCCTTGCGCACTTCGACCTGGCGCTGCGTCAGTGCCGCGTTGAGAAACTCGCAATACTCCCGCGTGGTGACGTCATAGACGCCGATATGAAACGCGTCCAGCCGCACCTTGTGGATCGGCGTCTCATCGCTGCCGTGTTTGGGATCCACAAATCCGTGATGGTCACCCATCTCGAACGTCCCCGCCGGAATCAGCGCGAAGCCGGGCAGCGCCGGCTGTTCGCCGCCATGCGCCCGCGTCGCCAGCAAAACGGCCACGCCTAGCGCCAGCGCAGCAACCATGTTTTTTGCCTTCATCGTCATGCTCCCTTCTTCGATAGATGATGACCTGCCGCAGTTTATTTTCAATCCACTTTGTTCCAAAATGCCTATGCAAGATCGGCGCCATAATCCTAGCCAAAAATATTTGAAAGATCATAACCCTTTAGCGATAATGCGCAATTATTGCTCAATGCAAGCCGGTCGTGCGCGCAAAATATGCAGAGGTACTTCATTATAAGAGTCTTACTACTCATATTCGAAATTGCGATCACATAAATTTATCGCAAATGCTCATACAGGAAGAGTTGATTCATGCGAATAGGAGCGCATTGCTTTTGTCCCTTAGGCAAAAATACGCGACCGTAATTCTGAATCAGAACACTTAGGGTAAATTGAGACGCTGAATGATGGCAACAATATCACCGGTATTAATGATGCCGTCGCCGTTGATATCAGCGGCTCTCAGATCGTTACCCGTTAGCGGCACGGCGCCGGTGAGGTGGTTAACAAGACCAGTTTTCGTTGGAACAAGATCGAACCGCGCGGTCACCGTCGTGTGATGATCTATGACGAGGATTAGCGGATTGGATGTTGATACAACGTCGCCTGTCCAATGTGTGAAGACTGAAGGGAACACTCCGGCGGTCGTTGGCTGAGCCGTAAGCGTCAGCGTGGTTCCCTGCGGATAGAGCATCAGGAGCGGCTGGCGCGTTACCGTCCCCGAGCCCAGGCCGTCGAGAGTCACCACCAGCATGAATTGACTGGGTGTTGTTGTCTGCTCAATCGGGCCTCTGGGCGTCAGGTCCTTGCCGGCAAGACCGGGGTAGTCCGGCGCATAGCGGTCGGCCTGGAAGACGGCGTTCAGGAATCCGCCGCGCGGGTCGGCGGGAATGGCGTCTCCCTGAGTCATGGGACCGGCGTCCGTGACCGGGCATATATACTCCCAAACCATCAGGCCGGCTGTGGTCACTTCGAAAAGTCTCCCTGTCAGTCCTTCGCAGATCAGCGTGGCGCCATTGGGCAACCGCTGGGCGCCGGAAATTTCAGTGGAGCAGAAATCCGCCGGATTGGTGGCGCGATAGGTCCACGTCAGGGCAGACGGTCCGTAAGCCGTCCCCGTTGTCAGAGAGTAGTTTCCTCCCGCATCCACTGGCGGCGTGATTTCGTCTATGGTGGAGTAGCCGCGGCTAATGCCGTTGTTGAAGATTAGGATGTTTCCCGCGCCCGGGCGCCCGGCGGGGATCCACTCGGTGTCGTGTTGCTGCAGAAGTTTCTGATCGCCTGCGGTACCGGCGTCGTATTGGCGCGGATTGCCCCAACGATACAGCAGATCGCCTCCCTTGCTGTAGCGCCCGCCCGTATGCCCGCTGGATTGGGTGGAGGAGGTTTGGTGATCTATCACCCACAGCTCGCTATTGCCGCGGACGCTAAGGATCATCTGGTCCAGATCGGGGTTGTAGCCAACCGAGTTCATGTGATTCCAGAATTGTGGAATCTTGATACCGGGGCCGTTGACGTCAACGAGTTCCGGATGATTCGCCACCACACCGTAATTGCTCTTGGTATTGTCGAAATCCTGGATCAGGTGATCCCAGACGTGCCATTCCCAGACGATGTTTCCACCGACCGGACGCGTCGGCTGGACCTCGACGACATAGTCGGGCAGCATGTATCCCTTGGTGGCAATCTCTGTGTCCAGCAGCGCGGGATTGAAGCCGGCTTGAATGACTTCGGCGTATGTCTTCTTCTCGGACGCCAGAACAAGGATGTTCCCGTTGGGCAGGACCTTGAAGTCGTGATGCGCGATGTAGGCGCCAGAGTAGTAATCGAATTCCCAGACCAGATTGCCGTCCCAGTCATATTCCTCGATCCTTCCGCCTTCGCCGCCGCCCGTGGAAGGTCCGCCCTGCAGGATCATGCATTCGCGAACCAGATGGCCGTTCGGCAGCAGGTAGGCCGTCCGGCCCGGCTCATAGGCGCTGTCCCACGTGTGAACGACCTGACCATCGTTGTCTATCAGATAGGTTCGCGTGTAGTGCATCGGCGCCAGCAGAGTATAGCCCACAAACGCCTCTGGCGTGTTCAGAAACAACCCCACCGTTTGCGTGATGGTTGTTGGCGGCGAGGCGACCGTGTAGGAATAGGTCGCGGTGGGCGCGCCGGCCGGATCGGTGGCCTGAGCGGCCAGTTTGTCTATTGCGGTGACGTAGTAATGGACGGTTGTTCCTGCGGCGAAGGTGGGTATCTGCCCGCCGTATCGACCGTCGCCGGCAGCGCCGTCTTGATGCGCGCCGTCGTCATTCATTCCAACCTGTTTGGCAGTGCTGCCGCTACCGGACGTGGTTTTGACGATGATGTCATCCAGCTGGATTCGGTTGTCCTGCACGCTGCCGGTGAACTGGAAACGCATCTTGAGGCCGGCTACGAGTTCACCCGCCTGCAGGTCGTAATGATACTGCTGCCATCCATGGTTGCTGCCCGTTAGCTCGCTCAGCCGGGTCACGTAGCCGCTTCCGGCGTCGAGTTGGAAAGTCCAACCGTTTGTTCCGCTGAGACTGAGGGTTTGAATCCAGAACTCGACGTAGCCCGATGCGCCACTCGCGTTGAAGGCGCTGGCCGTCTCGATCATCGCGGTCAGCGCGCTGCTCGAATTTTGAGTGCTGAATTCCAAGCCGCAGGGATTGCCGGTTCCGTGGTTGGCCTGGGTCCGCTGTTCAACGTTTATGCCAGGACCTGCTGTGACGGTCCAGACGTTGTTGCAGCCGGCGCCGGTCCACGGCTTGACCGCCGAAGTCGCCATGGTTTCCTGGAACACTGTTGTTTCGCTGCCGCTTGCGCCGCCGCCGCTTCCCGTGTCGTAGGTCAGCGTAACGCTGTTGATACCGGCGGTGGCCGATACCGTTGCGGTTATCCAGACGGGATCGTTGGAGGTTGGCGTGACGGGTGAGCAAGCAGTCCCGGCTATTGACAAAGCCGTGGAAGTCGTCTGCGTTTCGACGGCGCCGCTGACAGCCATCCGGATGGTATAGATGCTCGTGCGCGCCGTGATGAACAGCGTATGCCAATCCACACCGCCAAAGGTCATGTTCGTTGGGATTTCCGGCACGATGATCCGACCGATCTGATTGCCGGCCGGCGAGTAGATGAGCACGCTGTTTGCGGCCATATAGATGTTGCCTTCGCTGTCTATTGTCATGCCGTCGCACTGCGCCGATGCGAACAGCGTCTTGCCCGAGAGCGCGCCGTTGCTGGTGTTGATCGTGTAGCGGTAAACCTTCGATGCGCCATAGTCGGCCGCGTAGAGAGTCTTGCCATCGGGCGTGCCAATAAGGCCGTTGGGCCGGGTCATGTCGCTGATAACCCGCGTCACAGTCAGGCGGTCGGGCGAGAGATAGTAAACATGCTCGCCGTCCTGCGTTTTGGTTCCCGCGCCGAAAAGCGGATCGGAGAAATAGACTCCGCCGCTGGGGGCGATCCACAGGTCGTTGGGTTTGTTGAAGGCCGCGCCATTATACTGGCTCGCCAGTGCCGTGACGTTGAGCGACATGTCGGTGGAAGTCAGCCGCTTGGTCGTCCCCTCGCAAGCCAGCAGATTGCCGCTGGCATCGAAGTACAGGCCGTTGGCGCCGCCGGAATTTGCGCGGAAGGTCGTGATGACGCCATTCATTGCGGACCAATGGTAGATTTTTCCCGCGTCCACATCGGAGAAGAACACATCCCCCGAGGCATTGGCCGCCGGCCCTTCGGTGAAGAGAAAGCCACTGCCGGCCGGCTGCAAAGTCGCTTCCGGGGCCACAGGACTGGCGCCGCCGCGCGCCACGCGGAACCCGACGTGGAACCACGGGCCGTTCGGATCGCCGGGCCCGCGATAATAGCCCGGATCGCGATTGGCGACGCGCCCGTGGCCGTACATATCCTGGCCATTGAACCAGTTGCCGCCGCGCAGGCCGTGATAGGGGAGGCCGTCCGGCATCGCGTCGCCCGCCGCCGGACCCGCCGGATTGACCGTCACGGCGTTGTCCACGCAGTATTGGTAGTAGTCTTTGCCGTACCAGTCGTTGGTCCATTGCCAGATGTTGCCGGACATGTCATAGAGGCCATAGCCGTTTGAGCCGTCCCGCGTCTGGTAAACAGTGGTGGAACTCGGCCAATTGTAGTCGGATTTCAAGCGCAGGGAGCCGTCATAGAATCCCACCGGCGTGCTCTGCGGATTATCGCCGGCTTCGTAAGGATCGCCCGAAGCCGCCCAGTTGGCCAGCCTGCCGTCGGCGTTCAGGTCGTTGCCCCAGGGGAACATGCAATAGGGATTGGTCTGTCCTCCACGCGCGGCATATTCCCATTCGGCTTCCGTCGGCAGGCGATAGCCGTTCTTTGTGAAGTCGCAAACGCCCGTCGTCAGATTGTAGCAAGGCGTATAACCGTCACGCGCGCTGAGCCAGTTGCAGTAGGCGATCGCGCCGAACCACCGGATGCCGGTGACTGGATGGAAAGCGCGGTTGCCGCGAATAGCGAACACGCTGCCACTCCATTGAATCGGGCTTGCGGAATCGGCCGCTGTCGTATCGCTATAGATGATCGTTCCACCGGCATTGCAGACGCAGTTCGAACTGATGGAGATCAGGCCTTGAGCATAAGCCGCGTTGAGGTAATCGCAGTATTCGCGGCAGGTGACGTCGGTCTTGCCGATATAGAATGGATCGAGCGAGACCGTATGGGTCGGGATTTCATCGCTGGGATGTCCGGGATCAACAAATCCAAAATGATCGCCCATCAGGTAGGACCCTCCCGGAATGCGCGCGAATTCCGCGATGAACGAGCTACTGGAAACGCCGTCCGCCTGCCGTACGCAGCGTACGACGAGCGTCGTTGTCTTGTCGGCGTAGCTGGTGATGCCGAATTGGAAGTCAAGCGTCCATGCCAGAGCCGGGGTATTGAACATGCTTGTGGACGACCCATACAGCGAGGCGGCCGCACCCGGGAAATAGTTGCGATCAAGCGAAGGCACGGTCATCGTTTCATCATTGAGCGAATGCAGTTCCTTGATGTTCGGCAGCCGCCAATCGGAGTGGCCGGCCAGTGTCAGCCCCTCGGCATACTGGAGCGCGGCCTCCCAGGTCATGGGGGCAGGCGCCTCGCCCTTCTGCCACATCAGCCCTGTGTCCGAATCGGTCACTGTCCCGTCGCCGTTGTTTACGGCATGATGAATGGGGCTCGCGCCGGCGGGAGCGTTCGCGCCGCGCACACAGCGGGGGTGGAACCGCTTCGTCCCGCCCGCGCTGATGGTTTCGGATTTCGGATGCGGTCCGATGCCGCCGCCGGCGTTGGCCGACCAGACGCGGGTTGCGTCGCTGGCAAGCGTGTCTTGCGTCCACCAATACTCCGCGGCGCTGGCAGTGAAGACGCTGGTGTTCAGCGCCGGATTGATCGTTCCATGATTCAGAATGCTGAATGCTTCATGCGCGGTAGGTAACCGCCAATCCGAGTAACCGTCCAACGTGAGGCCGATGGCGTACGTCGTGGCTGCCTCCCACGTCATCTCGCCGCCGTCTGCCTTCTGCCAAATCAGCCCCGTCACATTGTCGGTGACAGTACCGTTTCCGTTGTCGGTCAAGGATGGCGGATGGATGATGTAATCGGCGTCTTCGCCGAAAGTAGTTGTGAAGCTCTGCGTCTGGCCGGTGTCGGGCAGTTTAAGCATGCTCCAGGCATTAGCCGCCGTCTCTGTGATGGTCGGGCCGGCTGTCATGTCTTTGCCCAGGAAGCCCGCGAAGTCAGGGGCATAGCGATGCGCGCGCAGGGTTGCGTTGGTCATCGGCAGGCAGTCGCCGATGGTCTTCACGACACCGGCTGCAGTTACCGGATTGATGTATTCCCAAACCACGGCGCCGTTCGAGGTCACCTCGACCATGTAGCCCGTCGCAGAGGCGCAGATCAGGGTGTTGCCGTTGGAGAGCCGTTGCGCGCCGGAGCCGAACGGGCTGAACAAGGTCAGGTTGCTGAGCGTGCCGTATTTCCAAACCACCTGCTTGGAGAGAAGCTGATTGGATTTCATAGCATCCTTGTCGAACGTCCATGTGTTATATCCGGCCGTGGGCGGATTCACGTAGGCGCCCGTGTCCGTTCCGCTGGAATTCAGGAAAGGATTGATCTCAAAGATGTATGATTGCGGCGTGCGCGTGAAGAGATACTGATTGCTGTTGAAGACCAGCAGATGCCCTGCCCCCGGCAGTCCCGAGGCGATCCACTGTGCGTTATTGCTGGCGCCGATCTGCTTGTTTCCATTGGTCGCGTTCTCCCAGTTGCTGCTGACCGAAGGTGGATTGCCCGCTCCATACCGCGCCGGATCGCCGAAGCGGTAGAGAAAATCGCCGGCGCTGCCAGCAGCGGCCGCGATGCTGGCCGTGGGATTGCCCACCACGAACGTCCCGCCGCGATTGATGATATAGAATTCGCCCTGCATCGAGTTGATGACGATCTGATCCAACGCCTGGTTGTAGTCCAGAGAATTGCCGCTGGGCCATCCGCTCCGCAGCGGCCTGCCGGGCAGATTCAGGTTAAGTTTTCCGGGGTAGTTCGCGATCGTCTTTCCCGCGCCGACGTAGTTGGCTTTCGCCGCATCCATGTCTTGAATGCCATGATCGAAGAAACACCACTCCCAGACAATGTTTCCGCTCATGTCCACTTCCATGATCGCATCGGCCTGCGCGCCGTCATAGGGCCCGTCGGCCGGATCGCATCCGGCGGCGATGCATTCGACATGGGTCAGGTCCTTGGCGGCGATGTACAGCGTGGCGTAGGCATTAAGTTTGGGATCGAATATCCGCGCGAAATCATCATGCGGATGATAACCGGAGCGGGACTCATAGTATTCCCATGCCGTCTTGCCGTCCCAATCCAATTCCCTGAAGCCCGTGCGTCCGCTTGAACTGGTCGCCGCGTCCAGGATATGCCCGTTTTCCAACAGCCGGGGATTCGTTCCCAACGCCCACTGGTTGACGACCTGCCCTTGCATATCTATCAGGTAGGAATTGCCCTGGGCGGCAAAGAGGGTATATCCATTGCCGGCATTGACAGAGTCCCAATACTGCAGCTCCGTTGGCCGCTGGAGCGCCTGATACGCTTGGCCGGCGTAGGGATTGTCCACGACGGAACGCCCGGCGATCGTATTGCCGGGAGTCAGCGTACGTCCGGAAAGCGCCGGATGATCCGCGCCGTAACGATACGCCCGGAAAATGGAAATTACCATGGGTAGTTTGTCGCCGGTCTGCTGCACAATGCCGTTCTTGGAAACAGGAACGATATATTCCCAGACCACGACGCCGGAGGAGGTGACTTCGGAAATGTAACCATAGGTATCGGCGCAAACGAGGGTGTTGCCATTGGGTAGCCGCTGGGCGCCGCAACCGATTGTGCTGGAGAGCGTCTGCGAATTCTGGGACCGGTAGTTCCAAACAATCTGTTTTGATTGCTGCTTCGGCGTTTTGTCGGTCACGGCGGCGAATGTCATCGTCGTGTATCCGGCGTCAGGCGGGTTCACATAGCTGCCGGTGTTGACGCCGGCGGCGTTCAGGAACGGGTTGATCTCGAAAACCTCGGATTGCGCGGCGTGTTCCGAAAGATATTCGGCGTTGTTGAATATCATTAAATTGCCCGCTCCCTCGAGCCCCGGAGCGATCCAGGAAATATGATGAGCGCCGCCCAGTTGTTTCGTGCCGTGGGTGGATTGCGTCCAGTCCTCCAATATCGCCGGCGGCGTGCCCTGGCCGTATCGCATGGGATCACCGAAGCGATAGAGGAAGTCGCCCGCGCTCGAGGCTGCGTTCGCGATGCTCGTGGCGGGATTGCCGGCAACGAAAGTGCTGTCGTGATCAATGACGTAGAACTCGCCCTGCACCGAGTTGACGACGATCTGGCCCAGGGCCGCGTTGTAGTCCAGCGAATTGCAGTGCAGCCAGTCGTCCTTCAGGTTGTGCCCGCTCAGGTTGATGTCCAGCCGGTTCGGATAATCCGCGATCGTCTTGCCCGCGCCGACATAGTTCGGCTTGGCGGCGTCAAAGTCCTGTATGATGTGATCGAAGAATGCCCACTCCCAGACCACGTTTCCGCTCATGTCCACTTCCACGATAGTGTCCAACTGAGCGCCGGTCGCGGGCGTTCGCGCCGGATTCGCGCCGGCGGCGATCAAGGTGGCAGAGGTGTAGTCCTTGTTGGCAATGTAAAGCGTTGTATAGGCACCGAGCTTCGAGTTATAGATGCGGATGAAATCATGGTGGGGATGATAGTTCGACCGGCTTTCGGTATAACTCCATGCGGTAGCCCCGTCCCAATCCACTTCCGTGAAACCGCCGAATCCGCTGGGATCGTCTTTCGAGGCGTCCAGCACGTGGCCATTATCGAGCAGATGCGGATTCGTGCCGATGGGCCATGAGTGAACGATCCGTCCCTGCATATCAATCAGGTAGGTGGTTCCCATTACTCCGAAAAACGTGTAGCCGGGATAGGCTCTGGTCTCATCCCAATAGCGCAACTCCGTGGGCCCCTGCAAAGCGTCGTAGGCTGGGACCGAACCCGCGCATGCCGCAAGCAACGCCGCGACCAAGCTGATGAACATTTCGCGTTTCATAGTGTGTCTCCCTTTCGTTATGGTTTGTCGCGCGTTTGTTTTTCAATTCTGATTTGAAAGTCTCCCAACCCCGGGAGGTTTTTCCCCCTCGCGTGCCGCGAGTTATTAACATATCCACAGCCATGCACAAAGAGAAAGTAGCAAAGAGAAATTTAACATCAACCTAGCTGATTAATTAACTCATCTCTCTGAGATGATCATACAAGGGGTTGAACCAATGTTGTCTAACGTCCCAATTTCATCAAGTCCATGAGATCAGCAATGTCCACCCGTCCGTCGCCATTGACGTCGGCGGCTATCATCTGCGCCGCGGTCAGCGGTGGATTAGCCTTGCCAATCAAGTATTCCATCAAGAATGCGCGTGGAATCAGATACTTGCCCGTGAAGTTGACCGTACCACCGTTCGCCAGCGTGGCGTGGACTGGATTGGTCGTGGGCAGATCAAAGCCGCTGAGCGGCTGCCAGGTCAGGATGAGATTTCCCGCCGGGACGTTAGACAGCGTCTGGCTGCCGTTCCCGGGGCGCATGCCACCAACGCCATCCGTCAGTATCCAGGCGGCTGTGTCAGGCGCAACCGTCACGATGACCGTCCCTCGCGGCTGAGGCGTGGGCGAGGGGCTGGGGCTGGGCGTCGGATGCGGAGTGGGTGTCGGCGTGGGATTGGGCGTGAGGCTGGGCGTCGGATTGGGGGCGCTGATTGTGTAGGAGTACGTGACCTGCCGGTTCACCCTTTTGGGCGTCACGTCTGCCGGAAGGTATGCGCGAACGTAGTCCACGGTTACCTGTGATTGGGATACGTTGACGCGAAGGTGGCCGGAGTTTCCATAGAGGACGCCGTGCGTGTAGCCATAAGTCGCGGAGGTTCCGGTCGCGTCGTAACTGGTATTGCTGGGCTGGGGAACTTCCTGATAGACGATTCCGTCAAGGTCCTGCTTTACATAGAGATGGTCGTGTCCGTGGAAGAAGATGGTCACTCCATTTTCAACCATCAACTGGTGGATCGGTTTTCCCCAGCCGGGGCGCTGGACATCGAATCCCCACGAATCGTCCGCGTTTTTGCCACCCCATTCATAATAGGGCGCGCATTCGATCCCGCCACGGCCGTCCTTGACGTACGCGGGCACGCCCGAAAGCAATTGGTGGCAGAACACGAACTTGAATCTGGCGTGGCTATTCATAAGAACCTGCTTGAACCAGTCGTATTGCGTTTTTCCCAAAGTCCAAGTCCAGCCATCTGTCGCCGGCTTGGTCAGGACGTACCAATAAGGGTCTAGAACGACATATAAGGCGTCGCCCCATTCCCAGGCATAGTAATTTCCCCGCACGCCAACATAGGGTTCGGCGGTCGCATTGCCAGAATAAATGCCATCGGGAAGGGGGTTGAGAAAATATTGCGTTCGCGCATTGCTGGCCCAGACGGCGCAATTGTCGGGCGCCGGCGGAGCGCCGTTTAAAATCCAACCCAACTCTCCGTCGTGATTTCCAATGGCAAAAAACAACGGGGCCGAATGGCAGAGCGTCGCAAGATAGGACCTCTGCATAAGGTACATCGAAACGACCCCATCCGACGTGATGCCGTCCTTGATGTGCTTCTCAACCATGGAAGTATCGCCAAGGTCTATATGGAAGTCGGGGTTGTCCAGCAGGGCGTTCTGCAGGGCGATCGTGTACAACGGGCCATTGAACTGAGGCTCCAACAGATGCGAGTCGGCCTGGATCGTAAATGTATAGGCGCTGCCTGGCGTCCGCTGTGTATGAAAGCTATGTTCAGAATTCGGCGTAAAAGCATCTGAAGATCCGGAGATTCGGCAGCGCATCCGGTAGAAGTAACGCGTGTCGGGAAGGAGCCCGTTGATGATGGCGTTCACGGGCACGCCGGGAGGAAAGGCAGACGGCGTGGTTTGCCCCGTATAGACAGAGGTAGTAACGCCGTACTCGAAGTAACCTTCCGCTGCCGCGCTATCGGTGCTGACCAAAACATTGACGGTAATCGAGTCTGTGGACGGGCAGCCCAGCAGTTCGGGGGCAAAGAATGACACCGTCGTTGGCGTGGTCTGGACGGTGATATTGAGCGTCGCCTGCGAAGAGGAACCTGCCGCGTCCTCCACTCGTACGGTGAAACTGTTAAGGCCCGAATCCGACGTCGCGGGAGTTCCGCTCAGCGTTCCGGAAGTGTCTGCTGATAGCCACGATGGCCCGCTGGTTATGGAGAACGTCAGCGAATCGCCGGCATCGGGGTCTGTCGCGTCGCCGGCTATTGAGATTGTGTACGGAACACCGGCTGTCGCGTCCGGTTTCACAATGGGATCCGATGTGAAGTAGGGCGCATGGTTTCCCGATCCCGCTGGATACACTCTGTAGGAGTACGAAATCCTCCCATTGGCGACTCCGTCCACGTCCAGTTGGGTCCGAACGTATTCGACCGTGGTTGATGTTGGAGAAACGGTGACCCTCACGTAGCCCCCGTTGGTATATGTGACGGCGGGCGCGGGATAAGCGTCCCCATTGTCGGGGTCCGTGCCATCCACCTCGTAGTCGGCCGGCTGGGGCAGTTCCTGATACGCGACGCCGCCCACGTCCTCTTTCGCGAAGAGATGGTCATGCCCATGGAAAAAGATAGAGACGTGATTGGCGGCCATCAATTGATGGATCGGCATGGCCCATGTCGGGCGTTGGGCGGTGAATCCCCAAGTCACGCCATCTTGATTATAGCCGCCCCATTCGTAATTGCCAGCGATGGCGGCGCCGCCGCGGCCTGTGCCCAGCACATGATGGGCGAATACGAATTTATATTTAGCCTGGCTTTGCTCCAGCGTCGTCTTGAGCCACTGATACTGCGCGTCGCCATGGGTCACCAGCCATTTGTCCGATGTCTTTGTGCCGCCGCCATACACATTATCCACGCAATAGGGCGATTCCCAGTAGGGGTCAATGACGACGAAAAGCGCGTCGCCCCACGTCCAGGCGAAGTAGTTGCGGAGCAGGCCGATATACGGCACGATCTCCGTATTGCCCGAGTAAAAACCATCGGGGGCCGGTTGAGGATAGTGCGAGTTACGGGCATTTTGCGCCCACACGGCGACATTGTCCGGCATACCGTCGAGCAGATAGCGCGCCGCCTGTTCGTGATTCCCATTGACCAGGAAAAGCGGCGCGGAGTTGGCTGCCTGCGTCAAGTAGGGGATCTGAATTGTATAGCGTCCGATGACCTGATCCTGGCTGATGGTATTCGTGGCGAGCTGGTCAATGCTGAAATCGTCACCGATCAGCATGTAGAAATCGGGCAGGTCGGATGCCACGTTGAGCATGGTCTGAGTATAGCGCGCGGCCAGAAACTGTTGCGAACGTTCGGGGTGAGAATCGCCCTGTGCGCCGAAGACAAATGTGCTGCCCGGCGCCCGCTGGGTCATGAAGGTGTGCTCCGTCCCTGCGGCGAACGTACCGCTGGTACCCGCAGTTCGGTAGCGAATCCGATAAAAGGAGCGACTGTTGGCCTGTAGTCCATCCATGCTCAATTCGACCGGCGCATTGATCGCGGTCGTGGTCGTCGCGGTCTGCCTTGAATATACAGACGGCGCCGGGCCATATTCGAAATACACGTCCAGAGCCGCATCCGCCCGGGCGTTGACCGTGATGGAGCTGGAGGTCGGGCGGCCCAGAATCTCGGTGATGACCGCTCCGGCCCCTGTGTTCATCCCTGCCAGCAGGAACACCCAAAGCGCCACTGACCTTCTCATCTTGATGTCCCCCTTCTTTTTTCATCTACCAATGCGAGGCGATCGGCCTGCCCTGCGAGTTGCTTCAAAGCGACGTTTTAATTGTGGCTTCGCGTTCGACTTACTCAAGTTAAGAATAGTTAATTTACCTGCTGATCCAAGATTAATTAAATTTAATAAAAGTCCTTTGGACTCCGGCGCCCTGCCGATTGCATACTCGCCCCATGAAAATTTTACTGGTCGAAGACGAACGGAAGATCGCCGGCTTTGTGCGCAAGGGCCTTGAAGAGCGCGGCTTTGCCGTTGAGGTCGCCGGCGATGGAAATGAGGGATACCATCTCGCCACCACCCGGACATACGACGCCATCGTCTTGGACATCATGCTTCCCGGAAGGGATGGATTGAGCATCCTGGAGTCGTTGCGGGAGCGCAAGAACGCGCCGCCGGTAATCCTTCTGACGGCGCGCGGCGAGCTGGACGACCGCCTCAAAGGCCTGGACCTGGGCGCGGACGACTACATGACAAAGCCGTTCTACGTCGAGGAGCTGGCCGCCCGCCTGCGCGCGCTCATCCGGCGCGCGTCGGGCGAAGCGCTCACTTCCCTGCAGGCGGGCAACGTCGTATTGAATCTGATCGCCAGGGAGGCGCAGATTGACGGAGTCGCCATTGAGTTGACGGCGCGCGAGTTCAATCTTCTGGAATATCTCATGCGCTCGCCGGGGCGCATCCTGACCCGAAGCCAGATCCTCGAGCATGTGTGGCATTATGACTTCGACCCGGGCACCAATCTCATCGAAGTTCATATTCAGCACCTTCGAAAGAAACTGGCCGATGCTCACGGCGCGTCCATCATTGAGACGGTCCGGGGCGTTGGGTACCGTATCCGGAAGGAAGACGGGGAAAATCAAGTATGAGAATCCGCTCCTCCTTTGGCGCGCGCGTCGCTTTGATCTCTGTGACCTTGTCCGGGTTGGTGCTCTTGGCGTTCGGAGCGACCGCGCTGGCATTGATTCGCCAAATGCGGCTGGATCGCCTCGATAGCGACATCAGAGCGCGCGTCCATCCAGCCCTTTCGCAGCCTTCCGACCCGAAGCGTTGGCCTGAACTGGAACGCGCACTGCTTTACAGCATCGGCGCCGGCCAACAAGGAACCGTCGTTCTGCTCGTCCGCGATCGCGCAGGCCAGGTTCAATGCCGATCCGACGAATGGCCCAAAGGACTTGACGCCGAATCGCTGCCGCTGCCCG
>JAPLSP010000099.1 GCA_026398575.1 Candidatus Sumerlaeota bacterium
TCCAAAAGCTGGCGCCCTTCCTATCCGCATTGCTATCGCCTTTGGGCAAAAATGTGTCACTGAATTTATGACGCAAAGCGCTAAGAAAGTCCAAGAGGGGCTCAAGATATGAACCGCGGCGCAGGTTCATTGATTTGCAGATTTAGCCGCCTTAACGCCTTGACTTTATCAGGGCGAGCTATTACCATAAGGAAAGTTTAATCAGCCGATCATCGGCGATTTGTCCCTGGCATATAATCCTGATGGATAAATCAGCTGATGCGTTTAGTTTTTTTATCATCATAGAAAGAGGTATCGTGTCATGAGAAAAGGATTCACGCTCATCGAATTGCTGATCGTCATCGCCATCATCGCGATCCTGGCGCTGATCGCCATCCCCAACTTCCTCGAAGCGCAGACGCGCTCGAAGGTCGCGCGGGTCACGGCGGATATGCGTTCAGTCGCCGTAGCGCTCGAAGCTTATTATGTGGATAACAATTACTATCCGCTGTGTGTCGGCAGGGGGAACTGGGCTAACTATGGTTCGGGCGGCATTGATGACGCTTGGCCTTTGACCACGCCGATCGCTTACTTGACTTCTGTCAGTTTCCGAGATCCTTTTCGCCCCCTTGCAAAAGGAACGCCGGAAGATCCGAATACCTTGGAGTACTGCAATATAAGACACGTTCGGATGAATGTACCCAATCCTCCCTGGGGGATGAAAAACAAATGCGAATGGGTTATGTGTTCCCTTGGTCCCGACCAAGTAAAGGGGCCGGACCCTTATGGCAAAAAAAGTCCCTGGTGGATTGAATACTATGGCACTGACATCAAAGACATTGTTAACAGCGGCTATCCCGTAGGCTGCAGTTTCGCTGCATTTAAGTATGATCCCTCAAATGGGACCGTATCATATGGAGATATCATCCGCTGGCAAAAAGAAGAAGACAAGTGATAGACTTAGATTGCCTGCTGCAGCATAGCTGCTAGCGCGCAATCGCGGCGCCTTCATCCGCCAAAGCGCTCTTTGTCGTTTTTGATGCGGATGGCTTTGCCTTCGACCCGCGCCCATTCCCTTTGATAAAGCAGCCAAAATCCGCTGCGCCAAACGGTGACGGTCTGCGGCAGGAACGTGTCGGCTTGCGGTTGCTTTTTCAGCGCGTGGGAAACGGCCGAGGCGACGGCGTCGCGGGGAAGCGAAGGCTCATATTCAAACAAGAATATCCACATCGGAAACGGAAGGACGAATTCACCGACGATGATGCCTCCAAGTATGGCCACGTCGCTGATGACGGGATTCTGTTTGAATACATCCGGCCGCTGTCTGGCTTCTTCCGGAAGGGCTGTTTTCAGCGGGCAATTAACGTAGGCATAGTGGCCGTCGCCAAAGGGAATACCGCAAATCAGGAGACGGCTGCCATAGCCTTCGACCGTTTCGAGCGTTTCGTAATCTTCCGGTCCGAGGAGCGGGAGCGAGAAACGCAGCGAGGCCGGCGCGGTTTTTCGTACCGTCGAGAAACAACCGCACGCGCACAGGCACAAAACCACAACCAGGCGCCGCTGAAGGATGGAGGAGACTGTCATCACTCGCTTCTTTAGTGTTTCAAATCTTTGTCGCTTTTCGCGCCGGGATTTTTGTCCGCTCCTAGATTCAGTTCCTTGTCGGTTTTCAAACGCAGCGCTTTGGCCGACACGTCGGCTTCTTCCACCCAATAGATATAGGGAAATCCATGGCCTGTGACTTCCGTGGTCAGGGGCAGCAAGGCGTCGGCGCCTTTGGCCTGGTTGAGCGCCTGGAAGACGGCCGCCGCTTCCGCATTATTCCATTGCCACGCGGACTGCCCGCGTACGAATCCGAACTGGCCGTCGCTCGATTGAATGAATGCGAAATAATACGTTACCTTGCCGTGGCCTTTGACCGTGTCAAGGATGACGTACTTGTCGCGGTCGAGTGTGAGGGTCATCTGGATGCCGGCGCCGTCCGTTTGCTTGGCGGTCCACGCGCATCCCGCCGTCAGCATCGCGGCCGCAAGCAGCAAGCCGCCCACTGCATAACGTCCATTCGCGCTAAAACATTTCATAAGGCGTCTTTCCGAAAAAGGATTGGCGATCATCCTACGATTCAAAAGCCTGATTTTGCGCGCGCAAGACGAATCAGGTCAAGCGCAAAACTTTAGGATTCCTTGACATCGAGATTCGCTCTTGACTTTTGAGGGGGGGCGAGAATGATCGGTCTGGAGTAATTTTCGCATTTTTCGAAAGGCGTATTTTTGTGAACGCTGTAATGCTGGCGCGCATTCAATTCGCGCTGACGGTGGGATTCCATTTCCTTTTTCCGCCGATCACGATCGGGCTGGGATGGCTGTTGGTGATGCTCGAATGGCGGGGATGGCGGCGCGGCGATCCGGATTACGTCCGGTTGGGCAAGTTCTTTGGGCGCCTCTTCGCGCTGACGTTTGCGGTGGGCGTGGCCACGGGCGTGGTGATGGAGTTCCAGTTCGGCATGAACTGGGCCGAATATTCGAAGTTCGTCGGCGACATCTTCGGCGCACCGCTGGCCGCCGAAGGCGTGCTGGCCTTCTTCCTCGAATCCAGTTTTCTGGGGCTGTATCTCTTTGGGCGCGGGCGCCTTTCCAAAGGATGGCATTGGTTCTCGGCGCTGATGGTGGCGGTGGGGGCCACGCTATCGGCCTTCTGGATCATCGTGGCCAATTCCTGGCAGCAGACGCCGGCCGGATTCCGGATCGTCGAATCGGCGCTGGGGCGGCGGGCCGAACTGACCAGCTTCTGGGCGGCGGCGTTCAATCCTTCGACGTTCTATCGCTATTTCCACACCGTGGACGCGGCGCTGGTTTCCGGCGCGTTTTTCATGATGGGCGTGGCGGCGTGGCTGATCCTGAAAAAACGGCAGACCGATCTCATGCGCAAGGCGCTGGCGCCGGCTATGATTTTCGGGCTACTGACGGCGCTGGCGGCGCTGTTTCCCACGGGACATGAGCACACCAAACAAGTGGCCCGGACGCAGCCTGAGAAATTCGCGGCGCTCGAAGGGCTTTGGAAATCGCACGCCTCGCAGGCGCCAATGATCGTCGTCGCGGTTCCTTCGGCCAAAACGCCGCCGCCGCGATGGGTTGCCATCTATGAAATCAGGGGTTTGCTCAGTTGGATGGCGTTCGGCGACCGAAACGCGCCGGTCAAGGGATTGGACGCCTTTCCACTCGACGAAATCCCGCCGCTGCTGCCGACGTTCGCTACGTTCCATGCAATGGTAGGGCTGGGATTGCTCTTCATCGCGGTGACGGCGTGGGGCGTCTGGTCGCTGTGGCGGCGGCGCCTGCATGAGCAGCGATGGTTTTTGCGGATGGTTGTCTTATGTTCGCCCTTGCCGCTCGTGGCGTGCCAGCTGGGCTGGCTGACGGCGGAGATCGGGCGCCAGCCGTGGATCGTGTATCACCAGATGAAGGTCAGCGAAGCGATTTCGCGCAGCGTCAAGACGGGAGAAGTTTTGTTCTCGCTGATTCTTTTCGGAGCGATATACGCTCTGTTGGGGGCAGTTTATCTGTTTGCGCTCTTCCGGGAGATTGGGCGCGGACCAAGAATGGAATAATGAGGGAGCGCTTTGCCAAGGTTGCGCCTCAATCAGTTGCAGGGGTTTTGGCCCAGTGTCGTTTTCCTTGCGACGCTGGCGACTCATCTTTTTTATATTTCCGAAGTTATAAATCATCCCTTCTTCAATTACCCCCTGGTTGACAGCGAAACGTATCACAAACAGGCGCTTGGCATATTGCGCGATGGCTGGCTGAGCGGCGGCGCCTTCTGGCAGGCGCCGCTTTATCCTTATTTTTTGGCTGTTTGCTATCACTGGGGCGCCCGTTTTTTCGATATCCGGGCGATTCAGGCTGTGATCGCCGCGCTGAGCGCTTTGTTGCTGTATGAACTCGGGCGGCGCATGGTGGGACGCGGCGCCGGAGCGATCGCCGGTCTGGCGGCGGCGCTTTATGGCCCGATGATTTTTTTCGATGAGGAGATTCTGGCGCCGTCGCTGATTATCGCGATCTATCTCGCGCTGGCGCTGGCGCTTGATCGCGCCATTCACGGCGGCAAATTCCTCTGGTGGCCGGCGGCGGGGCTTCTGGTCGGCCTGGCGGCGCTGGCGCACGGGTTGGGGCTTTTGATTGCGCCGCTGATCTGCCTGTATGCGCTGCTCAAGCGCGATTTCGGTCCGGATTCGTTGAAACGGCGCCTGCGAATCGTCGCGGCGTTTGGCGCGGGAGTGGCGGCGGTAGTTGCGCCGGTGGCGATTCGCAACCGCGTGGCCGGCGGCGAATGGGTTTTGATTTCCTACAACGGCCCGATTAATTTTTACATCGGCAATCATCCGGATTATGACAAGATGGTGGGGCTGCGCCCGGGATTGGAATGGGCTTCCCTGGCGCGCTCTCTCAACGAAAAGGAGATTTGGACGATTCAAGGTTCATCGCGTCATTTCATCCGCGAAACGCTGGCCAACATGGCGCGCCGGCCCCTCGCGGTTGGGCGCGTCTGGCTCAAAAAGATATTTCTTTTTTTCAATGCGGATGAAATCAAGCGCAACTATCCGATCTATCCCGTGCGCGGCTATTCGCATCTGCTGTGGGCGCTGATGTGGAAGTGGTCCGGACCGGCCGGCGCCGTCGGAATTGGCTTTCCTTTTGGCATTGTGCTGCCGCTGGCGGCGCTGGGGTGGTGGGCGCTTTACCGGCGCGGAATGCGTTTGGTTGCTGTGGAACTTATCCTGGCTGGGCACTTCGCGGCCAATCTGCTATTTTTCGTCTGCGCGCGTTACCGCGTTCCGGTCGCTCCCTTTCTGTTGCTCTATGCGGCGGCGGGGGCGCAATGGATTATCGGGGAGCGGATATGGCGCCTGGCATCACTCAAGGCTTATTGGCGGCCTTTGGCTGTGGCGGCGGCGATCTTCCTCGTCAGCAACGCGCGCCTGGGCGCGATGGACAATGCGGAAGACCGCGCCGAGTATCAGTTTTATCTGGGCTACGTCAGCCAGCAGAAACGGCAGCCGCAACAGGCTCTCGATCATTATATCAAGGCCTTGCGCGACAATCCCGACAACATGGAAACCCATTTTTATCTCGGCCTGATTTATCAGGACTCGCTGCGCCTGCCCGAAAAAGCGCTGGAGCAATTCGATTGGGTTCTGGCGCGCGACGCCGGCAATATGCCGGTGATGTATCAGCGCGCACGGGCGCTGGCGGCTTTGGGAAAAACAGGAGAAGCGAGGAGCGTTCTCGAGGAACTCGTGAAGAATAATCCGGGCGAAACAAAATATCGGGATTTTCTGAACCGGTTGGAAGGAAAGACATGAGACAATCCGGGATGGATTGTTTTGGACATCGGAGGCAAGCGCTATGGATTTGAATACGATATGGTTCATTCTTGTGGGCGTCCTGCTGACGGGATATGGCGTCCTTGATGGGTTTGATTTGGGCGCGGGAGTTTTGAGTTTGTTCGCGCGCGACGAAAAAGAGCGCAGGACCTATTTGAACGCCATCGGTCCGGTCTGGGACGGAAACGAAGTGTGGCTGCTGACGGGCGGCGGCGCGATGTTTGCGGCATTTCCGGCGGTGTATGCGACGGTGTTCGAGGGATTTTATCTCGCGCTGACGCTGTTGTTGCTGGCGCTGATCGCGCGCGCGGTTTCGTTCGAATTCCGGAAAAACGCCGCGACGCCGGCGGGGCGGCGGCTGTGGGAGGTGGCGTTCGGGATCGGGAGCTTATTGCCGGCGATCCTGTTGGGCGTGGCGTTCGGAAATATTCTGCGCGGCGTCCCGATCGAAAAAGGCGCCGTGTGGGCGGGATCGTTCCTCGGGCTGCTGAATCCTTACGCAGTCTTGATGGGCGTGCTGTCGTTGGCGCTGTTTGTTATGCATGGGGCGATCTATATGACGCTGAAAACGGACGGCGAGCTGCAGGCGCGCATGAAACGATGGGCGCTGGCATGCAGCGGGGTCTTTGCGGCTTTATACGCCGTGGCCACCGCTGCGACGCTGATCGTCCCCAGCGCGCGGCTCTGGATTCATGCGGCGCTTGCCAATCCGCTCGGATGGTTGTTGCTGCTGATTTTTTTGCTGGCGTTGGGGGCCATTCCCTTATGTCTGGGCGCGGACAGGAAGATGGCGGCGTTCTGCGCTTCGTCGTTGACAATTTTGGCAATGATGGGACTGGCGGGCGTGGGCCTTTATCCCAACATGGTTCCGTCCTTGATAGCAGCGGGAAACAACCTGACGATCACCAACGCCAGTTCCAGTCCGCTGACGCTGAAGGTGATGCTGGTAATCGCGCTCGTGGGGATGCCGGCGGTGATCGTGTATCAGGCGTGGATTCATCGGATCTTTCGCGGGCGGGTGGAGATTACGGAGGAGAGTTATTGAATTGAGGCGAAGAGCAAGGCGCGCGATATAGAACACGGATGACACGGATCGGGCGGATTTACACGGATTTTTAATGATTAAAAAATCCGTGTAAATCCGCCAAATCCGTCGCATCCGTGTTCTATAAAAACGAAAAAATCATCATAATGCCGGGATACAAATGTTCTCGCGGCAATTCGATAGGCGAGTCTGGACGCTGCTGGCGACGGTGGCGATTTGCGGCGGGATCGGCACGCCATTGCTGATCTATGTGGCGTGGCCGGATAATGTGCGCATCGGTTATCGGCCCGCGCAGCCCATTGCCTATTCGCATGTCCTTCACGCCGGCTCGATGCAAATCAACTGCCGCTATTGCCATACCGAGGTGGACAAAGGGCCTCACGCCACGGTCCCGCCGCTGACGACGCGCATGAATTGCCACTCGGTCTTCAAGGGCGACAAGGCAAATCCGGGACAGATCGAAAAGATCAAGGTCTTGCTGGATCACTGGGAAAAAGGCAGCCGGTGATCTGGAACAAAGTTTATGATCTGGCGGACTTTGTTTATTTTCATCACGCGCGGCATACGGCGGCGGGGTTGGATTGCCGGTCGTGCCACAGCGCCGTCGAAACGATGAAGACGGTCGAGAAGGTTTCGTCGCTGACGATGGGCTGGTGGTCGCAGGATTTTATTTGCCGCCGCGCGTCCATGCGCTTGTTGCCGAGATGAACGAGGCTCTCGGCGCGCCGGGAAAGACTCTCTTCTGGAATCCGGCGAGGTTCAAAGCAAACCTGGGAAAATGATCTGTCTGACGGCTGGCGGCCATTCCGGATCGCATCAGGCGCCGGTGTTTGAGCAGGTGGGTGTCGCCGAAAGGACCGTTGTCGCCATGCTGGGGCATGGCGGCGCCATCGCGGGGCATTTCGGGACGGTTGTTGGGACGAACGCATACGAGCTGATTGACCGGCGCAGCTTCATGCCGTTCCTGACGAAAGCGAGCCTGAGCCCCGCCGCCCAAAACCGTGATGGAAAAACGCGGCAGGAATCGCCGGCGCCCGTTACCGTTCAAAGAGAGCCTTCGGAGCATCATCGGCAAATCATCCTGGAGGGAGGGAAGGATTGAAGTTCATCCTTCCTGAGTCGCTTCAGACAGCGTGCCAGCAGGCGTGTCCGGCCGGAGCGATAGTTTTCGGCGACCTGAATGACGCCAATAGCGCCGTGGCGAAGCTGGCGGCCAGCGAACGCGGATATAAAGTCCTTGCGGAATTATATCTGAAAAACCGGACGATATATTTGGCGAAGATTGTTAATTCTCATGCAAATTTCGAGGCAGATTATCGGGGTGAAGAGAGATGAATCTTCTGATCGAAAGAACCTTTACGAAATAGCATGTGCATATATCATCGCAATTATCGTTTGACAAGTGATTATCAATAGCATATAATTATATTAAATTTGCGTGATAAAAAGGATAACTAAAATGCGAACTACAGTGATGATTAAAGATGAGTTAGACAAAGATATGATCCCAATCGCCGGCGGCCGCTCCAAGACCGCCGCCATTAACAATGCATTGGCTGATTGGGTGCGATTAAAGAAAATCCAAGAGCTTCGCTCGCTGCGGGGTAAATTGGCAATAGCAGGCGACTTGGCCAAATTTCGAAGCCTCGATATCGGAAAGGATTAAACAGATGCTGGATGTGATGTCGGATACGACAGTTTGGGTGGAATATCTTCGTTTTGGCAAAGGCGCCGCGAGTGAAGTTTTAGATGGCCTGATGGAAAAGGACCAAGTTGTGATTTGCGGCGTAGTGGAAATGGAATTGTTGCGTGGCGTTTGTCCACATGAACGTTCCCGATTGAAAGGCCTTTTGAGCGCCTTGCGCTTTGTTGAGATTCTGCGAGTGGATTTCATTGTTGCGGGAGAACGTTTGTGCCAACTGCGGGAAAAGGGCGTGACAGTTCCAGCTACGGACGCATTGATTGCAGCTGTGTGCAAGCGGCATGACCTGCCTTTGCTGACGCTAGACGACCATTATAAGCGCTTCCCTGAAGTTAAGCGACTTACCCTTTAAAAATTGAAATAACCGTGCTCATAAAGTATCGCACAGCTATGGCCTTATCTCAAACCAGTTTATTGCCCGCTCTGTTCGTTCAGGGCGATGACCGGTTCGAGGCGCTTGACGCGGCGATCATGAAGCCGGTCGAGTCCGTGCCGCCGCGGCGCTGGTGGATTACGTTCCTGTGTTCCGGATCGCTGGCGGGCGTGTTTTTGTTTTGCTTTGTCTATACGATTTTCAGCGGCATTGGCACGTGGGGACTCAACCGCCCTATGGGATGGGGCTTCGACATCACCAATTTTGTCTTCTGGATCGGCATCGGGCACGCCGGGACGCTGATCAGCGCAGGAGATTGAATGTAAAATGTAAAATGAGAAATGAGAAATTGAAAATGAAAGCGCTGGCTTTGGGCGCCTGAGCATTTGGAAATGAGTCGCTCATGAAACCGGTTTCACCCAAAATGAATGAAAATCCCGCGCGGAGACGCAGAGGCGCGGAGTTTTATTTCTTTGCGTCTCCGCGTCTTTGCGCGAGGAAATGTAGTTTTTGAAGTAGATGGCAGGCGGATTGCGAATGGGAGATGCTCTGACGAGCAAAACAATTGCCGTGCATGAAGATGATCTGAAATATGAGAGGCTGAATCCGGCGCCGGGGCAGTGGCTGATGCGGCGCGTGGGTATGCCGATGGCGATCGCGGGCGCGGCGTTGAGCGCGCGGGCGCTGGCAAGCGACCGTGCGCTGTTCGGCTCGGGCTATCTGCTCGGATTTTGCTTTGTGTGGAGCGTGACGGTAGGCGCGCTCTTCTATCTCAGTTTGCATTATATCACGCATGCGGTGTGGTCGTCGGTTTACCGGCGGATTGTCGAGATGCTGGCCGCCCTCATGCCGCTGTTGGCGGTGATGTTCATTCCCGTGTTGTTTTTGTCGCCGCAGGTGTTCGCGTGGCTGGATCCGGACGTTGTGCGCGGGGACCCGGCGATTGCGCATAAGGCGGCGTATCTGAATCTGCCTTTCTTCCTCGCGCTGGCGGGGCAGTGGCTGGATTTGCACTGGATCATCATGCCGGAGGCGCGCGTGGGGAACGGCGGCGCGGCCGGCGATATAGCAGGCGGCGGGAGCGCGGCGCCTTTGCTCCCCTGGCAGGAGATCGGCCCGTTTTTGCTGCTGACGGGCGTGGCGGTTTTGGTGTTTGGATATCTGCTGACGAAGATGCGGCCCGTGGCGGTGGGCGATCCAATGCTGGAAGCATCGCGGAGGTTTCATTTATGAGGAATAATGAAGCTATGATTTATTCACCACAGAGACACAGAGAAAGCAAGTGTGCCTTTCTCTGTGCCTCTGTGGTGAATATATTGCGATTGTTTTGTTCTTCGCCGCTGCCTTTGTTGGCTATACGCAGGCCACAAATTCCGCAGGCGGCGCGGACATGAAACCGCCCGATATTGGCGTGGATGAAAAGGTTGGCGCGGTGGTTTCTCTGGATCTGAAATTTTATGACAAGGAAGGTAAAGAGCAAACGCTGGCGCAGCTGATCAATGGCAAGCCCGTCATTCTGGCGCTGGTTTATTACCGCTGCCCGAGTATTTGTCCGATTACGCTGCACAGTTTGAATTCACGATGGCGCTGAGCGCGGCGGCGGCGGAGCGAATAACGACGGCGCGCGAGCGCAGCGGCTGGCTGGCAGTGTGCCTCGGATATAATCCCAAGAGCGGCGTTGTGCCGTTGATACTGAGAGCGGTCGCGGCCGCGACGCTGCTGATCGTTCTAGCGTTCGCCGGATTCGCCGTCTTCGGCGGGCGCAAAAAAGTGGCGGACAGAGCCATTGCAGACGATGACAGCGCAAAAATTGATGAAAGTCAGATGTGACTATGGCGATGAACTCGAGGGCGCCCGAGGGCGCCCGAGGGCGCCCTTCCCAGTTTTTATAAAGACTCCGGCGGGCGGCGCGGGCTGGCGGCCTGGCTGCTGACAACCGATCACAAACGCATCGGGCTGATGTATTTCTGGATGATTGTTTCGTTTTTTGGCGTGGGGGTGTTGCTGGGCATTCTGATGCGCCTCGAACTGATTGCTCCCGGCGGGGCGATCATGAACGCCAAGTGGTATAACGCCACGTTCACGGTGCACGGCGTCATCATGATCTTCCTCGTCATCATCCCGAGCATTCCGGCCTCGTTCGGCAACTTCATGCTGCTGCTTCAGATCGGCGCGCGCGATGTTTTCATCCCCAAGCTCAACCTGCTCTCGTGGTACTGCTACGTCACGGGGGCGATCCTGGTCGTTACGTCACTCTTCACCGGGGGCGGCGCGCCCGACACGGGATGGACGTTCTACGTTCCCTACAGCGTCGAGACGAGCACGAACGTGACGCTGGGTCTGACGGGAGTCTTCATCATTGGAATGTCCTCGATCCTGACGGGCCTGAATTTCATCACGACGATTCACCGTCTGCGCGCGCCGGGAATGACGTTTTTCCGGATGCCGCTGTTTATATGGGCCCTCTATGGAACGAGTTGGATTCAGGTCATTGCGACGCCCATCCTTGCCATCACGCTGATGCTGGTCATTCTCGAACGCGTTTTCGGTCTGCCGATTTTCGACGCGCGCCTGGGCGGCGATCCGCTGCTGTATCAGCATCTGTTCTGGATTTATTCACACCCGGCGGTCTATATCTTTATCGCGGCGTGTTACTATTGGTTCCCGAAGATATTCGGGCGCATGTATCGCGAGAAAACCGCCGTCGTGGGCGCCGTCATTTTCTTTATCGGCTTCAACCTGCTCTATTTCACGATGTTCATCCTGGGCTATGAAGGCATGCCGCGGCGGTATTTCGATTTTCCGCACAAGACGGTTTTTTCTCAGTCTGGATAGGGTTATTGATTCTGACGGGCATTACGGTGATGGCGTCGCAGCTTCGGATGGGCTCATGGAGCACGGTCGTGGCGATTGTGATCGCTTCAGCCAAATCGAGCCTGGTGCTTCTGTTCTTTATGGGATTAAGATATGAGCGACCGGTTCTTCGGTGGATGTTTCTGGTGGCGATTTTGAGTTTCATGATTTTTCTGGGATTGACGTATGTGGATTATCTGACGCGGTAGAGGCGGATTTTCGAGTCGGACTGGTCAGACGCGTCGGACGGGTCAGACGCGTCGGATCAGCGGATCGGCGGGGCGCCTGAGCCAGTTGAGCGAGGATGAGCAGCTATGTTTGAGATCGCTTCCACTGTCAGCCAAGTCAATCAGACGTTCTATTTTATCTTCGCCGTTTGCATCTTCTTCTTCATCGGCATCCCGGCGGCGATGATCTATTTCGTCGTGCGTTATCGGCGCGAACGCAACCCCGTGGTCACCGACATCGAAGGCGTCCGTTGGATGGAGGTTCTCTGGACGACTGTCCCGACGCTGCTGACGCTCGGCATGTTCTACTATGGATGGCTGGGCTTCATGGATTCGAGCCACGCGCTGGAAGGCGCCACGGAAATCACTGTGACGGCGCGTAAATACAACTGGATGTTCAAGTACCCGAATGGCAAGGTCTTGACGGAGATGTACGTCGCCGCCGGGCGCCCCATGAAAGCCAATCTCACTACGGAGGACGTGATCCACAGTTTTTTCATTCCTGCCTTCCGGATTAAAGAAGACTGCGTTCCGGGGCAGACGAATCATCTGACCTTCACGCCGCTGACGGAGGGCGCTTACGACATTTACTGCACGGAATATTGCGGGGCGGGGCATGCGACGATGCTTTCGCGCGTGGTGGCGATGCGGCCCAAGGATTACGATATCTGGTATAAAAGCCGCGAGAGCCAGAAGCCGATCAACCTGAAAGAGGCGCTGGCCGGACCGCCCGAGCTGCTCAAGCGGGGCGAGGTGGTCTATAAAACGAATTGTGTTTCGTGCCATGGTCCGAACAGGGATCAAGGCCTTCCGCGCGCGCATGGATGAAGCCTCGGTCGCCACCGGCGGCGTCAAGCCGTCATTCGCGGCGCTACCCGCGGGCGATTGGGAAGCGCTGCACCGCTTTTGTCTGCGATTGGCGCCATAACTGCAACCGCAGAGAACGCAAAGAACACAAAGAAAATTCAGAAAAGCAGGATTCTAAATCAAAAAATATTCAGGGTATTCGTTGCGCATTTCTTCCATTGTTCAGCTATTTCAGGTTCGTTTGTCCGCCGCGGTCGCGCTGACAGCGGCGGCGGGTTATTGGCTGGCGGCGGGGCGTTTGTCATGGAAGCTGGCGGCGGTTTGGCTGGGCGTTTTTGTTCTGGCTTGCGGAGCGTGCGCGCTGAATCAATATCAGGAACGCGCCGCCGCCGCCCGGATGCGGCGTACGCGCGGCCAGCCAATTTCTTCCGGGCGCCTTCTTCCCTCGACGGCGCTGGCGATTTCCATTGGTGTTTTGGCGTGCGGGGCCGGTTTTCTTTTTGCGTCTTGCGGATTTGTTTTGAAAGGGTGTTTCTTTGAATGGGATTTTATGGACGAGGTGGACGGAGTGGACTGGGACGAAGTGGGGCGCTTGGCTTTATGCGCTTGGCGTTGAAAGGCTTGCCCGGCAACAGCAAGTCTGCATAATCCGCCAAAGAAAGGATGGATTGTCATGAAGCGCGAAATTTATGTTTTTGTATTGGCGGCTTCTTTGGAAGACGGGCAATCGGCCGCACTTTGACAAGGGCGGCTATATCTACGTTGGCGGGATGATCTATATCATGGACGGCGGCACAGGCGAACTATGCATGGTCAGGCCGGACCCAACCAGCTACCGTGAAGTGGCGCGGGCAAAGATGCTTGCGGCCAAGCCAATCTGGGCGCCGATGGCTTTCAGCGACGGGCTGCTGGTGATTCTCGATCAGAAGACAATGAAATGCATGGATCTCAAAAACCCATGATAATGAGAAATGATAAATGAGAAATGAGAAATGAGAAATGAGAAATGAATCACCCATGAAACGGGCTTCACTCAAAGTGAATGAAAATCTCGCGCAAAGACGCAGAGGCGCGGAGTTTTATTTCTTTGCATCTCCGCGTCTCTGCGCGAGGAATGGGAATTCTCGAAGCAGAAACGAGGAATGGGAATTATAGAATAATGAAACTTCGACGCTGGATGGAATGAGCCGGCGTTGGGCAAGATGAGTTGGAAAGATTATATTCCCGCAAGGGCTGCTTAGGCCCCTTGCGGGAATTTACTTTTCGGGGGATTCCACAAAATGATGCTCGCTGTCAGTCACTCACAAGCCTCGGGAGGAAGCGCCATGACAGCGACATCCCCAAAACCGCAAGACGCCCAGATCATAGCAATGACGTCGCGCCAGCCGATGCTGCGCGCGAAAGCGGAACGATTCGATTCCGACCGCGCGCGGGGCGCATGCGTCACGCTGCTCGAAGTGTGCGGACGCCTGCACGCAAAGCCGCCTCATTCGCGGCCTTATGAAGCGCGCGAAGAGTTGAAGGAATTCGGCGCGGCGATGTTCGCCACGCTGCGCGCGGTGGCGCCCCACGCCTCGAACGGCGCGCTTTCGGAGGCGGCGCTGGCCGTGACGCTGCTCTTCAGCGCATCGCGCGTGACCCTGGAGCCAATGACGGAAAGCGAATCGGGCAAGGTTGTGGCGCTGGGGAGATAGGCGGGAGAAGGGGGCAGGGACCTAAGGGACCTAAGGGACTTAAGGGACAGCATGGGGGCTGGTACTTTGGAGTGGGCTTTAGGAAAGCTTGGATGCCATATTGGGAGAAAAATTTATGAGACCGGTATTTGCGAAAGGAATCGGGCGGCAGGGAACGCTGACGCAAGCGGCCGCGGCGGGAACGCTTCATCTGCCGGCGGGCAATGCGGATCAGATTTTCTCGCTGGGGCAGCCGCTGTTCTGCTCGGAGGAAGATGGAACGGAAACGGAATATCTCGGGTTGGCGGCGGCGGTGGACGCGCTGGGCGTTTCCGGGATGTTTGTTCTGGGCGCGGGCAAGGCCGCCGGCGCCAAGGTGTGGACGCCTGAGCAGGTTCTGATCTGGCCCGCCGAACGCAGCGCGCCGCTGTCGCGCGAATATCAATCGGGCGTCGAAGTTCAGCGCGCGATCGGCGGCGCAGTCTATCACACGCGTCTGCGCGATCCCTTCCGCGAGGAAACGCTTGCTTTCGACAAGGTCGCGCGATCTGTTTATGAAACGTGGGAGGCGTGGTTTATCAGCGCAATCGGCAATGGACGCGAGGCGTTCACGTTCGTGGACGAGGACCGCGCGGTCAAGACGGTCAAGGTGATGGATGGCAGGGTCGAGCAGCGGGAAGCAGCGCCGGGCGTGGCGAAAATATCCATCCGTTTGGCGATTCTGTGAATGAATAATGAAAATTTGAAATGAGAATTTGAATATGAAAATCCTCTCTTCTACGGCGGAAGCCGAACGCCTCAAATGCGAGCAGGACGTTATCTGGCTGATGGAAATTGATTGGCCGGACCAGACGCGGTACTACGCAACGCGCGAGGTCGCGATCGGCTCGCATCTCTATGCCGCGATGATCACCGATCCGGGGGAGATGGTCCTGTCGGCGCCCGCCGATCATCCCTTGAAACCTTCGCAGCCCGACCGCGCACGCATGAAGCTGAGCAATCGCGCGGACGACGTTCCCCGCTTTGAGGCGCTGGGCCTGAGCCATGATCCAACGGGCTTGATCTGCCGCGTCGGAATGCTTTTCGTGACGCAGGCCGTTGCGCCGGAGGACGTCATTAACTTTCAGTGGTTCGTGATTACTCACGCGCGATTCGACAACCGGGAAGCCGAACTGACGATGCAAAGCATGACGCTCTTCGGCAACAGTCCGCAGGCCACGCGCGTCCTCACGGAATCATTGGCGCCGCGCCTTTCGCCCGAGGCTTTGGGCAAAGCGCTGCCGCTCTGCTTCGGCGACATTGATCATAGTCCGTTGGTTCCGCTGCGCATTGGAGCGCGCGCACGGCTCTCACGCGCGCTGGGGGCCGCCGATACCGTGGCGTATCTGTCGGCGCTCGATGGCTTTGCGCCGACGGGCTGGGCGCAGGTGGGCGGCGAACTGATTTACTACGCCGACGTGGATCAGGAAGCCAAGACACTGGGAACGCCGCTGGCGCCGTTGACGCGTTCGGCGCCCGCCGAGCATAGTATCGGTTCGCGCGTGGCGTCGGTTCCTTCGGAAGGCTTCGAATACGCGGTGGCGGATCATGAATGCTTGGAGGCGGCGAGAGTTTGCTTCTGCATCCGCGCTTCATGGGGCTGGCCGCGGGACAGGTGGACGTGGCTTCGCTCGCAGCGGCGCCGGCGTATTGCTATGCGCGGCGCGTATCGCAAGGCGAGACGCTGAGCGGGCTTGTGTTTTCCGCGGCGCGCGAAGCCCGCTGCCGGATCGTGATGGAAAATGGCGTCGTCTGCCTGAGCGCGCCGCCGGCGGATTTCGTTGGGCCGGGCGCCGTGTTTGTTTTCGATTCGAATCTTGCATTCAACGCTGAAATGCCGCGTGAGCGCTCGCGGGCGGAAGACATTGTCAACGCCGTGACGCTGTGGAGCGGCGAGGATTACCGGCTGGGCAATGCGCCAATGGAGCGGCGATTCCGGTTCGCCTATCGCATGGAAGACGCCGGCTCGCAAACGATGCCGTGGGGGCGGCGGCCTCTCGACTGGCCGCTGCTCTGGCATCAGCGGCTGCTGCCGCCAACGCAGTATTATCAATGGGCCGATCTGGCCGGCTATACGCTGGCGCGCCTGGGCTACAAGCGGATGCTGGCGCGGATTATGGCGCCGCCGGCCGTGGCGCATCTGGAGCGGGGCGACGTGGCGCGCATTGACTATGGCGGCGAAATGCCCGGACAGACGTTCGGCGAGGTGGTCGAGATTCGCGGCGGCGCGATGAAATCTTTTGAAGTCGTCGTTTCGGCAAATCCCGCGCTACTCGATATGTGGCGCTCGGATGAGGACACGCG
Source organism: Candidatus Sumerlaeota bacterium (assembly GCA_026398575.1). The sequence continues at coordinate 16,383 of JAPLSP010000099.1, forward strand.
CATGATCCTGTGCGCTTCGATAGGCCATGTCTATGTCCATATCAATGGCGTGCGGGTGGCTTCGCTGGACGTGGCCGGCTGCCTGCGGCTGCGCGGCGGAGTGATTGAGAACGGCCTCGTCGCCGAAGCGATGGACGCGCCGATCAAATATGTCGCCGCTCAAGGACGTGTGCTGTTTGGCGTGGGCGAGGAGGGCGTATATCAGAGCGTGTTTTCGATAGACACTTCAGGAAATCTTCGATTGCGGGGCGGCATGGCCGAGCGAATGGACTTATCCGGCGAACTATTCGATGGGGAAATCTGCTATGATTCCACCCCGGAGCGGTTTGCTATTTCTGTGGATGGGGTTCATCCGGAATTAATCTATGCAGCGCCGGAAGCGCGGCTCAAACTGGCTGGGGAAGTCATGGAGAAAGCGTTGTGGCTGTAAGGGGCGAATGATGGATGGTGGTTGGCGCACGGACTGGAACGGACTGGCACGGACCGACACGGACTGACACGAGCAAAACCAGCGTGCTTACCATCGGGCGGACAATTTGCTTATGATTGCTTCATGCATTGCCTGAGCGATGGCGTCCCAGGATGCGGCGGCGGCGCGGCCGGAGAGCGAGGTGGCGAGGTTGGGCGGGGGAGTTTGGATGAGGCGTTCGCAGGCGGCGACAAATTCTTCGGGTGTGCGCGCGAAAGAGACGACGTCGCTGTAGTCGCGCAGGACGTCGGGCGTCGGCACGCTGACGACGGGACGCCCAGCGGCCAGATATTCAGGGGTCTTGGTCGGGCTGATGTGGGCGGTCAGCTGGCTCTGGACCCAGGGCATTGTCGCAACGTCGAATCCTTTTAGATACTCAGGCAACAACGCATACGGTCGCGCGCCGAGGTAATGAAAATTGGGCGCGGCGATGGGCGGGCAGTCGCGGTCCACGAGCGGCCCGATGAAAACGAATGACCAGTTGGGCCGCGCGCGGCAGACGGCCTCGACCAGCGCGTAGTCAATGCGTTCATCCACGGCGCCGATATAGCCGAGCACGGGCCGCGGCAGACGCGCGAGATCTTCCGGGATTTTTGTCTCGTCCGCGAGCGCGCGGGAGAAATGCCCGACCTCCACGCCGCTGGGAAAGCATTGCGCATCGGGGCGGATTGCTGCTTTGCTTTCGTGCAGGGTTCGTCCGCCGGTGAAAACGACGTCCGCCATCCGCAGCAGGCGTTCTTCGCGCGAGACGACCTTGCGCGAGCTTTTTTGGAAGGCCTCAAACTGGTCCATCACGTCATAGACCAGCAGATCGTGCTTGATCCATGGCGCCATGCTGATGATGTCGGGATGATAGAGCCAAAGGATCGTCGGACCGGGGGTGAGGCGGCGGCGTTCGGCGGCGACGGCTCGAATCATTCGAAGATTGTTCAGCCATCTCAGCGCATGGATTCGGGAGACGATCGGGACGAATGGCATCGTGCGGAAGCGCAGACCATCCGCGGTTACGCCGCGCATCGGGACGGGCGGGCAGGCCTGGCGCAGTTTCATATACCGCCTCGTGCCGATCATGCACAGATACGCAACCGGATGCCCCATCCGGGCGAAACGCCTCATCAGCTGCTGCGGCCGCTGAAAGAGCGTCTCTTCCCACATCAGATGGCTAAGGCAGAGAATGCGGAACTTGCCTGGATTGGCGCCGGTGATCTGCATTTTTTTGCAGTGAGATTTCCCAGAGTTCTATTGTTCGATGCGCGCCACGCGAAAGCCGATATTCGAGCTGCGGACGCCGGGCCGCGCGTGGTTGCGGCTGGCCGAGCGGCATAGGACGGGCAGGGAGTCCCAGGCGCCTCCCCGGAAGACTTTGAGCGTGCCGGTGGCCGGCCCCTTGGGATTGCTGGCCGCCTGCGGAGTGGAATAATATTTCTCATCATACCAATCCAGGCACCATTCGGAAACATTGCCGTGCAGGTCATAGAGCCCCCAGGGATTGGGAGCAAATGCCTTCACGGGGGAAGTACGCCTGCGGAAAACGCCTGTGTCGGTCGTCACGTAAGTGAAATCCCCGTTGTAATTCGCCTGGCTGGTCATGATGTTTTCGCCCGTATAAAACGGCGTCTTGGTTCCCGCGCGGCAGGCGTATTCCCATTGCGCTTCGGTGGGCAGCTGGTAAGCCTTGCCGGTCTTGATGGTCAATTCCTGGCAAAACTTCATAGCGTCTTCCCAGCTGACCTGTTCGACGGGCCCCAGGTCCAGCGACAAGGGATCGGTGTCCTTAAAATAGGAGGGATTCGTTTTCATGACCGCTTCATATTGCGCCTGCGTTATCTCTGTGGCGCTCAGCCAAAATCCACCGAGAGTGACCGGGCGCCGCGTTTCTTCCAACTGATGGCCGCGCTCCGTTTCGGGCGAGCCCATTTCAAAACGTCCCCCTTCAATCCAGACCATTTTCAATCGCGCTTTTAGCCCGAGTTCTTCATTATAAGATGGCGGCGGCGCATTGCCCGAGGCTGCGGCTGATGTGGCGCCGCCTGCCGCGCTCAAGGCCTCTGTTGTTCTTGCCGTGCTTGTGGTTCCCGCGCCTGCGTCCGGCGCCACGCCGGCGCCTTGCGCCAGCGCTGGAGGAGTTATTTTTGGCCCGGCGGCCGCTCCAGCGCCCGGGGTGAGCGTTGGCGAGGTGGCGCCGTGTCCGGCGGTCGCGCCGGCGCCCTGGGAGAGCGTCGGCGACGTTGTTCCGTGTCCGCTGGACGATGCGCCTTTGCCGTCCCCAGACTGCAGGAAATAGATGATGGCGATCGCGGCCAGTACAAGCGCCAGGCTGACAACGGCGAATCCGATCAACTGCCAGCGCTTTTTGCTCCGCGCCAGGGCGCGCTTTTGAAGGTCCTCGCACTCGCGCCGCAACGACTCGAAGCCCGAATCGCCCTCATAAGGAGCGTCGCGCAGCAGAATAAGGGCCTTGTCATAGGCGCCGGACTTCATCTCCTGACGAATAAACTGGAGCAAGCCGGCGCGCTGGCGTTCGTGGGCTTCGGCCGTCTCCACTTCGCTTTCGATCTTGAGCGCCTCGGCGAATTGTTTCATATTCGCGAAGCGGCGCGCCGGATCGGATTCCAGCGCCTTCTGAAACACGTCGCGGATCGCTTCGGGCAAAAGCGATAAATGGATGATGCGCGGGTCTTCGCCGGTGATCGCGTAATACAGCGTGGCCGCCAGCGCGTAAATGTCGCTGCGGGCGTCGGCGCTCTTGGCGTCGGCCAACTGCTCGGGCGAGGAATAGAACATCGAACCCATGGCCGCGCCGGTTTGCGTCATCGAACTTGAGATTGCGCCGCTCTCGGCATACAAGGCCGCCGACAGACCGAAATCGCCGATCTTCGGAATGCCGCGCGCCGTCAGCAGGATGTTGCTCGGCTTGATGTCGCGATGAATGATCCCTTGCGCGTGGGCCGCGTCGAGAGCGTCGCACAGATGGACGCCGGCTTCGCATACGCGCGCCACGCTCCAGTCGTGCCGCGCGTATTTGATCTCATCGCGCAGCGAGCGGCCCTCCATGTATTCCATTTCAAGATAAGGGCCTTCTTCATCCTCACTGACGCGATAGACCGTTACAATATTGGGATGCGCCAGGCGCGCGGCGCTTTGGGCTTCGCGAATGAACCGCGCGCGGCCTTTGGCCGTGGCCAGCATCGGCCCTTTGGGGCGCTTGATGGCGATGTAGCGCCCGACCTGATTGTCGCGGGCCTTGTAAACAACCCCCATGCCGCCCTCGCCCAATTTCTCCAGCAGCGTCAGACGGCCGCCGTCAAGTTGCTCGCTGGGCTCTTCGGTTTCGGAGGCCGGCGGATGGGGAAGGGGAGCAGGCGCCGGATGGCCGGGATGCGCCGCGGGAGAAGCGCCGGCGGAAAGGCGCGGCGCATCGGCTGCGGCTTTGTCGGGCGCCCCGGCTCCGGGAGACACGGCTTCCTTGCCGGCGTCTTTGCCGTCTTTTTCCATCTTGATGGTCTCGTCGCTGTACCGCGGCGACGGGCTTTCCGATGGCGGTTCATCTGTCGGCTTCCGGTCTTCCATCCCATCTCTCTCATTTCGTATGAAGAATACGTTCGACCGCTTCGGCCAGCCGCGCACGGCATAGGGGGCGGCTGAATTCCTCGGCGCGCGCGCGCGCGGCGGCGGGCGAAAACGCCATTCCCTCGAAGCGCTGTATGGCCGCCATGAGCGACTCGGGCGTTTGATCGTCGAAGAACAACCCGGTCTTGCCTTCGACCACCGTTTCCATCGCGCCGCCCTTTCGCAGCGCGATGACGGGCCGTCCGCACGCCATCGCCTCGAGCGGAATAATGCCGAAATCCTCTTCGCCTGGAAACAGCAGCGCGCGGCAATTGCAATAAAGCTCGCGCAACTGCTCGTCGCCAATCCAGCCTTCCGTGAACTCGATTCCCTCGCCGGCCAGCTGCATCAGCCGCTCGCGCTCCGGTCCCTGCCCGGCCACGATCAGCCGCCGCCCCAGCCGCCGGCATGACGCAATTGCAATATCGAGGCGTTTATAAGGAACCATCGCCGAACAAACAAGGTAATAATCAGGGGTCGGGACTTGGGGTTCGGGATTCGGGGTTCGGGATTCGGGGCTCTGGATTCGGGGCTCGGGGCTCGGGACTTGGGGCTCGGGACTCGCTGCAATCATCTTTTCAATTGGCGTCCCTGAGTCAGGCGCGTTGAGTTCTGAATCCCGAGTCCCGAATCCCGAGCACCGAGTCCCGAATCCCGAATCCCGAACCCCGAAGAAATCGCAATCCACCGGCGGATAGATCACTTCCGCGTCGCGATGGTAGATTTTTTTGATCTTGTTCGCGATGTTTTGCGAATCGGCGATGAAATGCGTCACGCGCGCCGAAGAGGCCACGTCCCAGCGCTGCAAGCGCCCGCGGAAAAAGGCCAGCCCCATCCGCGCCGGCAGGCTTGCGCGTTCCTGATAGGTTTCATACAAATCCCAGACGTAGCGCATCGGCGAAAATACATAACTGAGGTGTTTGGCCCCGCCGCGTGGAATTGCGCCCTTGGCGACGCAATGGCTTGTCGAGATGATCAGATCAAATCCCGTGAAATCGAATTGCTCGATCAATCGCGGCAAAAGCGGCAGCAAATGCCGGTAGCGTTTTCGCAGGAAAGCATAGCGATTCCACGCCGATACGCGCGTGTCCATCCCGCGCAAAAGCGGCGAAAGCTTCTCAGGCTCGTGAAAAAGCGTGAAGAGCGTGGCCTTGGGGAAGAGCTCGCAGAAAACTTCGAGCACTTTTTCCCCCCCGCGCATTCCGTTGAGCCAATCATGTACCAATGCGATTCGCGGCGCTGACATGAATTGATTCTATCGCCGCCATGAGGCTTTGCGCAACCCTGGATATGGCGCCTATGATATCGCGGATTTGAAATGACCGGCGTGCTTGTATTGGCCGAGTGAAAATAAGCCTTCCGCGGCCTGTATTACCTTGTCGGTCAGACCGGCTGGATAGTAAACCTCTCCGCATTGATCGCAAACCAGCGCAGGAATACCGTCAATTTTTACCTGTATTCCCTCGCGCTCAAAGGCTTGCGCCACTTCCTGATCGCGCAAACTGCCTTTGCGGCAAGCCTTGCAGATGGATCCTTGCTTTGGCTTCATCTTTTTTTGCCTCTTCTTGTTGAAGATATTCGCTCATTCATGCCGAGTCAACCTCTCTTGTTCCGAATATCCTTGGCATACTCGCCGATCCACGACTTGGCATAGAGCCACAAGCCGCGAATGATATGATACGGGGAAAAGCGAATCGGAACCAGCTCGTGGACAAGCTCCAATCTGGGAATATTCAGGCTTTTCAAATCGGGTCCGGCGACGTCAATTCGCGAGCGATCCTGCTGGCCGAAATTCATTTCCCGCGCCGCCGCAAGCAGCGGCACGATCTTGGGATCAGCGCCCACCGCTTCGCACGCCACGACATCGAGCGCCGTGGCGTCGGTCGCGGCCATCAGCAGCCCCATCGGCAGCGGATCGCCCGAGGTTGGCCCATAGCGGCTCAGGGCGACGATCCCGTCCAGAATCGAAAGGCGCGGCGCGACGGTCGCGTGGCACTGGATCAGCATCCGATAAAACTCCTCCGGCGTCCGCGCGCGCGCCACGTGCATCCACGCCTTGCCGCGCCCTTTTACGAAGCCGAATGGATTCTTCAGCGCCAGCGAGATGACTACCTGGCAATGCGTCTTCATCTTCGGCAGGTTGATAATCAGATCGAATTCCCTGGGATCGCAGCCGAAGGTGAACCACTCGCACGGACCCGGCAACGCCGCGCGAATCCGGACGCGGCGGTTGAAATGAACGATGGGCAGTCGGCGGCCTTCTTCCGTTTCCCATAGTCCGCTCCTGCGAATGGCGGTTCGCGCCGAATCCAGCGGAGGACTGTCGCCGACGTGCGGAATGCCGCCCGCCTCGCGCACCTCGCGCGCCACGGCCAGGATCACCGCCGGATGCGTGACGACGGCCGTGCGCGCATGGACCGACTTGACGTAGTTGGGCTTCAGCAAGACGCGCGCGCCGGGCTGCACAAAAGCTTTCATCCCGCCCAACGGTTCCAGTAGCGCGCGCACGGCCTGATGAACCCGATCCAGATCATAGTCATAATCCGGAACATGCTGCACGCTGACCAGCGAATACGGAGAGGAGTTTCCACTTTCGCGTTCTAGGTTCCTGATTCTTGGTTCTGAGCTATCAGTTCCTGGTTCGGGGCTTCGCAGTTTACAATTTTTATCTATGGGATTATTCATCGTAAGCAGCGATGCCGGTAATTTATTGTCGTGTGCGAAACGATGCGGCATCGCAAGGCTGTAATGCCATAGATTTTGCGGCCGCCAACTAATTCGCCGAAAAAGTAATTGACCCGTTTTCCACAATCGCCTATTTTCAGTTGGTGTTTGGCAGTAGACATGCGGCGAAAAGCCTTATGAAAATAAGCGTCAGCAAGAATTATCGAAGAGGGGAGAAAAATATGAATTCAAAATGCAAACAAGATAAAAAACTCCGGGAGATATCATTCAGTCCGACGGCAAGCGTCGTATGTGATTCCCTGCCCCCTAAAGAACGCGCCCGAGTACAAGGAGTGTTGGATGTCTTGAAGAATCCGTCCTCCATGCTTCGACGCAATTACAAATTCTTTCAGTCAAAACAACATCCAGATATGCGTATGGCGAAAGTGTCACCAAATCTCAGACTCTTTTATCATCAAGAGGCGCCTGATCGTATCTGTGTGGATGACATCATGCAAAAAGATCTTATTAATGCGCTAGCAGGAGGTCCGAAAAAAATGAGGGGACTATAAAGGTTGCCGCAAAGATCTGACGTGTTTTTTTATCTTTCACACTATTGCTCCATATTTGCTGTGTTCGCTGGTATACTCTTATACAAAGCAAAAGGGCTGCCAAGAATGGAGCCATATAATCTATGAAGCGCTTTGAATCCATCCAATTCAATGGAGACGCCGCACGAAAAGAATTGCAGAAATTTAAGGAGGATTTGCTCTGGCGCATGGAAAGCATTTTCAACACTCGAGAATGCGATAGTGTTTTCGGAACCTTTGCGCCCACATTAAACGCGACACTGATCGTTGGCAGGTCCGCTTTTCTCAGCAAAGAACAAAAGGAACGGTTTAGATGGCGAAGCAATAAAGTCTTTGTCGCTTCTTGTTCCGTTCATTGTCTAACCTATGACGATCTCTATGATCATCTTGAGTGCAGATTGTTATTTGCGCCTTTCGCTGGCAAACTATCAGATCAATCGCCTTTGAAAACTCCCTAATTACGCTTAGCATGGCTATTCCCATTAGGAGCTTCCTGTCATATATCATGCTCGGCGTGGCTATTGTGCTGGCGCTCTCCGAAAGCGCCTTGCCAATATGGTCAACCGAGTATGAGGCCGAAGGCGCTCAACTGCATGGCGTTTCATCTGCCGCCGATGTCAATGCCTCGGGCGGTTATCGCGTTCGCTACTTCGATCAGGCGGAGGATTTCATCCGCTTCCAGCACGTCGCCGCGGGAAAGACGATCATCATCACTTACTCGCTCGGCGACGCGACGGCGCGCGAATGTGGCATTTATGTGAATGGCGTTCGCCGCGCGTTGGCGCTCTTTCAGCCAACCGGCGCGTGGGACACTTATCAAACTCTGGCATTGCCGCTCACCGTCGGCGCGCAGGGCAGCGTCAAGCTGCAGCTGGACGCCGCGGATATCATCTTCAACGCCGGCGACAGTTGCGCTTCGATAGACAAGATCGCCATCCTCAATCAACCTTCCGGCGTCTGGCGCAGCAGTTTGTATCCTTCCAGCTGGACGCCGGGCTATCAGGATTCCCAAAGCCGCTTCCTCCACGATTTCTCGTACGCGGGATATCACAACAGCGAAGCCGATATCCCCACGACGCCTCCGGGCGCCGTCTTCGATGTGACGAAGTCGCCCTATCGCGCCGACAAGACCGGCAAGGACCTGGCGACTACGAACATCCAGGCTGCCATTGACGCGGCGGGCGCGGCGGGCGGCGGGATCGTCTATCTGCCTGCCGGAACCTATCGCATCAAGCCCGGCGCCGGCGCTTCGTATTCCTTGCGCATCAACAAAAACGGAGTTGTCTTGCGCGGCGCGGGACCGGGACAAACCTTTCTCTTCAATGACGAGACCTACATGCGAAGCAAAGTGGCCATTCTCGTCACCGCGCCTTCCGTCAGTTGGCATTCGGCTCTGGGCGGAACGACGATCAACCTAGCCAAAGACGTCGGCTCAACGCCTACAAAGACCATCTATCTTTCATCCGTCAGCGGATTGAAAGCAGGCGATTGGATCGTCGTGCGCGCCGATTGCACCGACGCCTTCATCGCCGAACACGGCATGACGGGCCTTTGGGATTCCAGCTTGCAGGGAATCACGTTCTATCGCCGGATCGAGTCCGTATCAACGTCGGCAAAAACCATCACGATTGACATCCCGACGCGCCATTACGTCAAGCTGCGCGACAACGCGCGCATCTACAAAGTGGCCGCGCACCTACAGGAAGCCGGGATCGAGCAGCTCTCCATCGGCAATCGCGAGAACCTGAAAAGCGGGAGCGGCGAGAATGACTACGACACCTCGGGCACGATGGCCTATGACGCTCATGGCTCGCATCTGATCCAGTTCTCGCACGTCGTCAACGGCTGGCTTCAATACGTGCAGACTTATCGCCCTTCCGTCAACACCAAGGATATCCATTCCCTTTCCAACATCGTCCTGCTTTCCAAGTCGCGCAACGTGACCGTCCGCAATTGTATTGTCCAGAAACCGCTCTACGAAGGCGGCGGCGGCAACGGCTATGGTTACACCTTGTCGGGAAGCGACTGCCTGATCACAGACAGCTCGGCGATTCACACCCGCCATAACTTCGATTTCAAAAGTATATGGACAAGTGGCAATGTGATTTTCCGATGCGTGACCAAAGACGGGAGTTTGGTGTCGGATTTCCACATGCACTTGAGCCCGGCCAACCTGCTCGACAGCATGACGGTGGACAACAACCACCTCGAAGCCGTCTATCGCCCTTATGGAACCGTCATTCACGGCCACACGACGGTGGATTCGGTCTTCTGGAACAGCTATGGAACGTCGCGCGGAACGAATCCTCTGGTGACCTCGCGCCAGTGGGGATGGGGCTATGTCATCGGCACGAGCGGTCCGGTCAATTCCGTCACGCGCGGTACCGCGAACGGCACGGCGCCGGAGGATTTCCTTGAAGGCCAGGCCACGGGCGCTACGCTCTGGCCGCAATCGCTCTACCTCGACCAGCTACAGCGCCGCCTCCCCCTGCCGCCGCTCGAACCCGAAATCCGGGGCAAAGTATGGCATGTCTATTGATCCCGCGATACCCCGTCTCCCTGACTGCGGGCGCATCCTAAGGCAGCCACCGGCAAGACGCGGCGCCTGTTCTGACAAAACAATGAAAACACTTCACGGTTGAATCAGGCAGGAATAGTCATGTGCTATTGTTTTGTCGCACATTATTTTGTCAGACCTCTTCCGGCTCGCCAAGGCAACTCGGCTGAAATGCGCCCTCTGACTGCTCACTCGCAAAGAATCGTTTGACGAGGGTTGAGGCCAGACATTATCCTACCGCGCTTCAGACCTGACCAATAACGACGCGGGCCGCGATTCACGACCAACAATTCACGAATCACGAATCACAAATCACGAATCACCATTCACGATCCACCATTCACTATCACGGAGAGGTCATTATGGGCAAGACGCACAAAATCGCGGTGATCCCGGGCGACGGCACCGGCCCCGAAGTCACCAACGAAGCCGTCAAGGTCAGCCAGGCGGCGGCCAAGAAATTCGGTTTCACACTGGATTTGACCTGGTTCGATTTCGGCGGTGAGCGCTATAAGCGCACCGGCGAAACGCTTCCCGACAGCGCGATCGAGGAACTCAAGAAATTCGACGCCATCCTCCTTGGCGCCATCGGCCATCCGGATGTCAAACCCGGCATTCTCGAAAAAGGCATCCTGCTGAATCTGCGCTTCGCGCTGCAGCAATACATCAACCTGCGCCCGGTCAGGCTTTATCCGGGCGTTGAAACGCCGCTCGCGAAAAAAGGCCCCGCGGATATTGATTTCGTCGTCGTGCGCGAAAACAACGAAGGCCTCTACACCGGCGCGGGCGGCTTCCTGAAAAAAGGCACGCCGGAAGAAGTCGCGATCCAAACTTCGATCAACACGCGCGTGGGCGTGGACCGCTGCCTGAAGTTCGCCTTCGAATATACGCGCAAGCGCAACAAACGCAAAACCCTCACCCTCTGCGGAAAGACCAACGTCCTGACGTTCGCCTTCGACCTGTGGGAGCGCGCCTTCCACGAAATGGGCGCCGCAAAGTATCCCGACATCAAGCGCGAATATGCCCACGTGGACGCCACGTGCATGTGGATGGTCAAGAATCCAGAATGGTTCGACGTCATCGTCACCGACAACATGTTCGGCGACATCATCACCGACCTCGGCGCGATGATCCAGGGCGGCATGGGCATCGCCGCCGGCGGCAACCTGAACCCCGAAGGCGTCTCGATGTTCGAACCCATCGGCGGCTCGGCGCCCAAATACACCGGCCTGGGCGTCATCAACCCCATGGCCGCGATCTGCGCCGGCGGAATGATGCTCGACCAACTCGGCGAAGCCCAAGCCTCCGCCGCCATCGAAAAATCCGTCATGCACGTCACCGCCAACAAAATGAAAAGCCAGTCGGCCGGCAAGATGGGCTACTCGACAAGCCAGGTTGGCGATTTGGTGTCTGAGGGGATATAAAGCTTTGCGTGGATGTAGGCTCCTTTTGCGGGACCAGTAGCCCATTTTTAAGAGTCCTTATAAAAATACGCTTGGATTTTTTCCAGGCGCATTTTTATACTCACCGGAAATGAGCTCATTTTTTTCCGATTCCCAAGCATACTTAATGACATGAAAACACTAGAGAAGATTAAAATAAGAAACTTTAAATCGGTCCGAGAGCAAACACTGGCGCTCGGACGGCTGAATATATTCATCGGCGGCAATGGAGCGGGAAAATCAAACCTGATTGAAGTGTTTCGGTTTCTTCGCGAAATCGTAACACAAAATCTGTCAAAATATACCGCGATCAAGGGCGGCGCAGACACTTTACTATATTTTGGCCGCAAGCGCTCTCCCGAAATGGAATTTCAGTTGGAATTTGGCGAAGGCGATTTGTCCGACGCCTATCAAGTCATCTTGATGGGAACCGATCAGGATTCTCTCTATGTCTCTATGGAGAAAGCATTTTGTCCTGAAGAAATTGAATATCCCCGATCTTGGGAAATTCAGATTTCTACTGGTTCGGAGGAATCGAAATTATGTCAAGACAATCATATGTATACGCAACAGATTATGCAAGACTTGAAAAGCTATCGAATTTATCACTTCCATGATACCAGCGATACCGCAGGCGTAAAAGGAACGTGTGATGTGAATGACAATCGCTTCTTGCGTTCCCATGCGGAAAATCTGGCGGCATTCCTGTATTGGCTGCAGGAAAAAATGAGGGATCACTACAACAACATTCGCGAAGCCATTCGTCAAATCGCTCCGTTCTTTGATGATTTCCAGCTGGCGCCTTCTCGCTTGAACGAACGCAAGATTCGGCTGGAATGGAAGGAAAAAGGAAGCGACGCTTATTTCAATGCTTCTTCATTTTCGGACGGTACGTTGCGTTTCATCTGCCTTGCAACGCTGCTCCTGCAGCCTGAATTGCCGACGATTGTGCTATTGGATGAGCCGGAATTGGGTTTGCATCCAGCCGCAATCACGCTGTTGGCGGATTTGCTTTCTTCAGCAGCTACGCGCTCGCAAGTCATTGTCGCCACGCAATCGGTGACCTTGATTAATCAATTTGACCAGGACGTTATTTGGGCGGTGGATCGGGAGGATGGTCAGAGCGTATTTCGGCATCTTAAAGGCGCTGATTTGCAGGCATGGCTGGATGGCTATGCGTTGGGCGAATTGTGGGAGAAAAATATTCTTGGAGCTCGTCCATGAGCAGGCGCGTATTGGTCCTCGTAGAGGGATATACAGAAGAGCGCTTCGTTAAGGATGTCCTTGCTCCTTATTTCGATCCTAAAGACTGTTACCTCAGTCCGACTTTGCTGGTTACAAAGCGCGTAAAGGATGGCGTCAATTTCAAAGGTGGTGTGACGAATTTCGCAAAGTTTAAGAATGATCTGAAGCGGTTGCTCAATGACGCCGGCGGAGCATTGGTCACTACGATAATTGACTACTACCGTTTGCCTACTGATTTCCCTGGAATGAATGATCGTCCTCGCAACGGAACTCCCTGGCAACGTGTGGAGCATGTTGAAAGCAAAATCCAGGAGCATTTCGGCAATCCAAGAAATCTCTCTGTATTCCTGGCGCTGCATGAATTTGAAGCATGGCTGTTCTCATCAAGCATCGAACTGCCTCGAGCAATGACTGAGCCGAAAAAGCAATCTGCCTTTGCGGCCATAAGAAATGAATATAAAACTCCGGAAGAAATCAATGAAAGGCCGGGTTATGGGCCATCAGATCGGATTATAGCTTTGTTTCCTGCATATAAAAAAGCGTAAGCCTTTAGCCGAATTTTGTTCGGCACAGGCAGCTGAGGCAAGGCGAAAGCATCCAGCGGCGCGTGAATAACGCAGCAATGCACGTCCAGGAATGATTCGATAATGATCCGGCAACACAAAAGAGAAGAGGTGATGT
>JAPLSP010000714.1 GCA_026398575.1 Candidatus Sumerlaeota bacterium
AGAAATAGGAATTTTCGAAGTGGAAATTAAAAATATACCGCCCAAAATATTTCATGAAATCACGGTAAAGAATTTTAGCCGGTCTTTAGCCGGCTCCTGTTTGCCCCCGGCTTTTAGCCGGCGGGGAGTTTCAGATAGTGAGGATGGAGCGCGCTTTAGCGCGGCTTCTCGAAATGCTTCAGCACGTTTGCATCGCCGCCTATTCAGGCTAAAGCATGTCGAGAAGCCGCGCTAAAGCGCGCTGAAAATAGGAGCAGCCTTTCAGTCCCGCCGGCTGAAGCCGGGGGCAAACAGAAGCCTGCTGAAGCAGGCTGAAATAGGGACTCAGCGGGACGCTGTTGGTTTATTTTGGCATTTCTGAACCGACACAGTATAAGCGATAAAGATATCGAGCATCATGATCTCATTTTCATCTCCTGAATCTGCCCCTGCGCAACGCCGCATTGCGCTATTGATTGAATATGACGGCTTTAGCTTCAGCGGGTGGCAGCGGCAGGCGGGGGATCGCAGTGTGCAGCAAGTGATGGAGGAGGCGCTCGAGGATTTGACGGGACACGCCGTCCGCCTGACGGGCGCCGGGCGGACGGACGCCGGGGTTCATGCGCGCGGGCAGGTGGCCACCTTCCTAACGACGCGCCCCTGGCCGCCGCGCGCGTTTCAGGGCGCGTTGCGGCAGCGGCTTCCGGAAGACGTTGGCGTCATGGCAGCATGGGAGGCGCGCGCGCGATTCGATCCGCGGCGCGACGCCATCCGGCGCGTCTATTCTTATCGCCTCTGGAACCGCACGGCGCCGCCCGTGATCGAACGGCATTTCTGGGCGCACTATTCCGTGCGCTACGATTTTGATCTTATTCGCGCCGCCTCCGTGCGCCTGATCGGCGATCATGATTTTCGAGGGCTGCGCAGCTCACGGTGCCGCGCCAAGAGGACGCGCCTGACGCTCGAACGCCTGGAATGGCGCGAAGCGGCGCCGGGACAGTGGATCATGGAAATCGCCTCGCGCTCGTTCCTTCATCACATGGTCCGCAATATCGTGGGGACGCTCCTCGAAATCGGACGGGGCGCCATGCCTCTCAAGACGCTGGATCGCATCCTCGAAACGGGCGACCGCCGCCTTGCCGGACCCACCGCCAGACCCGAAGGCCTGACGCTGGAGCGCATAGAATACCCGCCAGCGCTCGAGGCTCTTTTCTGCAAACCTTGATCAACCACAAAGATCGCTAAGAACAAAAAAAAACTTTCCTGCATTCGCCCGGATTTCTCGTCAAGGCCACTGCATCATGCCCTGAAAGGGATGATCAAACGGCCCACCCCATTTTCCTTTCTTTGTGTTCTTTGCGTTCTCTGTGGTGATAATTATCCGGTTTTGTCGCGCTTGACTCATGCGGGCGGGCAAGGGTAGCGTTGCCCCGCGTGATATAACCATGGTTGAAACCCCTCAGGATATTACCCGTTCAACCCGCGCCGGCGGCGCCTCGCTGGTGCTGCTCCGCTGGCATGGACTGATCCCCGCCATCATGGTATTGGGATTGCTGTCCGCGATATGGGGCATGGTATCGCTGACGCTGGGGTATTGGACGCGCATGGCCGAAGAGATGGACAAGGTTTTCCCCGTGGTCGTGGCGCTCAAGGACGACGCCACGAACAAGCAGGCCGGCGCGCTGGCCGACAAGCTCAAGCAGGCGCCCGGCATCCGCTCGGCGAGCGTGATTTCCGCCGAGGAAGCGCTCAAAAACATTCTCCACTCGACGGAAGGCTGGGCGAAAGAGATTGAGGCGATGGAATCCAAGCGCATTCCGCCGGCGCTCAACGTCATCATCAAGAACGGCGTGCGCGACCGTGGCGCCCGCAACCAGGGCGTCCAGCAAATCCGCGATCTCAGCGGCCCACTGCTGGATTTCATCTGGCCGGACGGCGCGGACCTGGCCGTCGTGCGCCAAAAGATGGAGGAAACTTTCCGGTTCGCTTCCGTGCTTCAATGGGGAGGGCTGCTGATCCTGCTGCTGATTTGGGCGCCGTTTCTGCTCGTGGATTTGCGCCATTTCGTTTTTGCCGTCGGCCAGGATCGCGCCGAGAATTATCCCAGCGAGAATATGCTCTTGCGGCGCTTCGGGCCGACCGTGCTGCGCGGCCTGCTGATCAGCGCCGGCGCGGCGATTCTGGCGCTGGCGGTTCTGGCGCTCGCGCCGATGGCGATGGGAGCTTCGATCCCCGCCTGGGCCATGCAGGCGGCCAATCTTCACGCCGCAGCCTTCGCGTTTGGCGCGGGATTGCTGGGCCACGCCGCGCTGAGCCTGATCCTCTGGACTTCCGCCCACCGCCCGCCCAAAGTTTCTATCACAATCTAAGGCTTCTGCTCAAACCCCCGCATGAGCTTCGCCCCCGCCAGCGTGAAGATTGCGCGCACGGGATGGGCTTTGTCTTCATGGAGCCCGAGCGCCATCGGCAAAAGCGCCAGCCGCCCCAGCGCCGACAGGAGGAACAGAACATGAAAGTTGACGAAGGTCTGCGCGCCCACGCGCCAGTAAAACTGCGAAAGACTGTATGCCAGGCAGCCGCCAACGAGCGAAGCGAGGAACGCCGAGAATCCGCTCGCCATGCTGTTGACCGCCAGATACGCCGAGCGGTTTTCGCGCGGCGCGGTGGTCAATACCATATTGAACGCCGCCAGATTGAAGCCCGGCCAGAACACGCCCGTCAGGAAGGCGTCAATCCAGATCGGCAGATAAAAATCGGGCGTTGCGAAAAGCCAGATCAACGGCAGGAAAAAAACGCAGACGACATTGAAGGCCATCACCGGCCGGTTGCCGAGGCGGTCAATCACCTTGCCCCACAGCGGCTGCAACGCCAGGCCCGAGACGCCTGAAATGATCGAATACACGGCGATAGTCGAGAACGGCATCTTCAGGTTCTTGATCATGTGCGCGCCCCAAAAAGGCCCCGCCACTCCCAGCGCCATGGCCCAGAGCGTGATGAAGAGCAGGAACCGGCGAAACCCCCGATGGGCCAAAGGCAGGCGTAGCGTCTGCGCAATCGTGAGCAGTCGCTCGCTCTTCAAATGCGGCTCGTATTGATGACGCTGAATGGCGGCAGCGATGGCGGCGGCGGCCACGGCGATTCCAAAAAACAGGAGGAATGCTCCGCGCTGCGCTCCATGCGCTTTTAGAATGTCGTAGAGCTTGCCCGCTCCATAGCCGACGGCCATGCTCACCACGCCCATGAGGGTATTGCGCAATCCGAAGTATCGCCCCCGCCGTTCGGACGGCGTCAGATCGGTCATCCAGGAAAGCCAGGCGTTGCTCGACAGATTCATCGCCAAACCGGCGAGCAGGATCAGGGCAAAGAAGATGAGCAAACTCCATCCTGGGGACAGACCGAGAAATGGCAGCAAGCCCAGCGGCAGCCACAATCCCCGGCTGAACAATCCGCCGAATACCGACAAGGCTTTGCGTTGCCCCAGGCGCGCGACGACCTGCGCGCTGACGATGGCGCCCAGCGTCGCAATCGCTCCCAGCGCCGACACCACCGACAGATGAAAATCGTTGGCGCCCAGCATCAGGGCATAGCCGGTCACCAGCGCGCCGCCCGGGATGGCCCCGTGGATCGTGGCGAATATGCCTTCGATCACTGAAATCTTCAGGCTGCGATCCGGTTCATGCGGGGGAAATGTGGGAACGTCCATGGAAAGGTATTAAGAAGCGATATGATGCAGCGGAGAATCAACCAATGATAAAATCCAGCGCGCGGCCGCGCAGGCTGTGCTTGTTTCGCCGAATAAAAAGGCGA
The DNA here is from genome assembly GCA_026398575.1 of Candidatus Sumerlaeota bacterium. The sequence goes on from JAPLSP010000714.1 coordinate 3,787, forward strand.
ACCACCGCCGCAATCCAGAAGAACCGGCGCGCCGGGGATAACATAACCAGCAGCGCCGCTGCGATCCAGCGATAAAACCGTCTTGCCCGCCAGCCCGTTCCCGTCTCATACTTGCCTCGCTTTTGCTAAAGCCTGTCGAGAAGCCGTGCTAAAGCACGCTGGCAATAAATGTAGCCTGCAGACACCCCTGCTAAAGCAGGGTGCGAAGAGGAGCCGGCTAAAGCCGGCTAATCCTGTTGCCGCAGTGTTGTATTAGCCGCTGTTTTTTGATTTTGGGCAGCAATGCCAGGATTTCGATTCTCATTCTTCATTTCTCATTCTCGATTTTTCATTCTCTGTTTTTCATTCTCGGTTTTTCATTCTCGGTTTTTCATTCTCGGTTTTTCATTCTCGGTTTTTCATTTTTCGTTTCTCATTTCTCATTCTTCATTTCTCATTCTTCATTTCTCATTTCTCATTTTACATTTTACATTAATCATCACACCTTGCCTGACCTCCTCACATCCATCGCCCCCAAAGGCCAATCCGACACCATGCAGGGCGTCGTGGAGTATTTCGTTTTTCAGAACGAAGACAACAGCTATTGCGTCGCCAAGTTTCTTCCCGCGGGAGAAAGCGAACCGATCAATGTTGTCGGCGCGCTGGCCGGCGTCAGTCCCGGCGAGACGCTCGAAGTCTCCGGCGCCTGGGAGACGCACAAAACCTACGGGCGGCAATTCACCGTCTCCAACTTCATGCCGGTTCTCCCCTCGACGCTCAAAGGCGTGGAAAAATTTCTGGGCTCGGGCCTGATCAAAGGAATCGGCGCCGTTTACGCGTCGCGCATCGTCAAGCAGTTCGGAATGGCGACGCTCGACATCCTGGACCGCTCGCCCGAGCGCCTTTCCGAAGTGCCGAAACTGGGCGCCAAGCGCGTCGAGATGATCGAGAAAGCCTGGCGCGCGCGGCAGGCCGAGCGGCAGGTGATGATCTTCCTGATGGGGCAGAATATCTCGCCCGCTTATGCTGCGCGCATTGTGAAAACCTACGGCTCGCGCGCCGTCGAGGTGCTGCGCGAAAATCCATACCGGCTGGCCGAGGACGTGGACGGGATCGGCTTCAAGAGCGCCGATGTCATCGCGATGAATCAGGGCATCGCGCAGGATTCGCCCTTTCGCGCGCGCGCCGGCGTCCTGCACGCGCTGTCGTCGCTCGCGCAGCAGGGCCACGTCTGCGCGCCGCGCGCCGCGCTGCTCGAAGCATCGCAAAAAATTCTGGGCATCGCCGAAGAGGCCATCTCCACGGCGATTGACGATCTGTGCGCCGAGGCCGGTCCGCGCCAGCTGGCCTCGCGGCGTCTGGGCGCCAGCGGCGAGATTCACTACTACCTCGCCAATCTCTATCGGCATGAGGAATTCGTCGCGCAAAAAATCAAGGAGCTGATCGCCGCGCCCAAGCATCTGCCGGCGATTGACGCGGAGAAGGAAATCGCAGCGTTCGAAACCGACCGGCGCTTCAAACTCGCCGAACAGCAGCGCGCCGCCGTCGTCCAGGCCCTCAAGGGTGGCGTCATCGTCATCACCGGCGGCCCCGGCACCGGCAAGACCACCATCGTCCGCACGATCCTTCGCATCCTCGAAAAATACAACGTGCATTTCCTGCTGGCCTCGCCGACGGGTCGCGCCGCCAAGCGCCTGGCCGAAACCACCGGCTCGCGCGCCACGACGTTGCACCGGATGCTCAAATGGTCGCCGCACGACGGCCGCTTCCAATACGACCGCAACAACCCACTCAAAACCAGCCTGCTCGTTATTGACGAAGTCTCGATGCTCGATATCACGCTGGCCGCGCGCGTTCTCGACGCGCTGCCCGATACAACTTCCCTGCTGCTCGTCGGCGACGCGGACCAGCTTCCTTCGGTCGGGCCGGGCAACGTGCTCGGGGATTTGATCGAATCGGGCGTGGCGCCGGTTGTGCGCCTGACCGAGATTTTCCGCCAGGCGCAGCGCAGCCTGATCGTGCGCAACGCCCACCGCATCAACCACGGCGAATTCCCCTATATCCCAAAGCCCGAGGAAAAGCCGCGCCCCGACTTCTACTTCACGCAAAAAGAAGAGGACGAGGAAGCGCTGCGCGCCATCAAGTCGCTCGTCAGCGAGCGCATCCCTTTCAAGTTCGGCTTCCGCCCCACCGAAGACATCCAGGTCATCACGCCCATGCACCGCGGCTCGCTCGGTACCGAGAACCTGAACAACGAGTTGCAGCGCCTGCTGAATCCTTCCGGCAAACCGCTGCGGCGCGGCCACACCGAATTCCGCGTCGGCGACAAGGTCATGCAGATCAAAAACAACTACGACAAGGACGTCTTCAACGGCGACATAGGCGTGATCCTCACGATTGACACAGAAGACCACGAAATGAAAGTCGCTTATGAAAGCCGCACGATCACCTACGACTACGACGAACTGGATCAGCTGATATTATCTTATGCGATCTCGGTCCACAAAGCCCAAGGCTCCGAATACCGCGCCGTCGTCATGCCGATCCATACCCAGCACTACATCATGCTCCAGCGCAACCTGCTCTACACCGCCCTGACCCGCGCGAGGGAATTGGCCTGCATTGTCGGCACCAAACGCGCCCTGGCCATCGCCGTGCGCAACGACCGGCAGGCGAGGAGGTGGACGGGGTTGAAAGAGATGCTGAGGGAAACCTGATTCTTTTGGGAGGTCAGGTATGAATATCGAAGCATGCCTTGAGGCGTATCTAAAAGATGCGGCGCTAGATGAACCGAAGCGCAAGGCGCTCGAAGCGGAACTTTCTTCCTGCCTGCAAGCAGCCTGTTCCGAGCGAATCCAGAACGGCCTGCCTCGCGATGAAGCCGAGCGCCGGGCCACCCTTCAATTCACTCATCTCAATCCTCGAACCCTTCTGCCTGAGTTCAAGAGAGTATGGGGGACGCTCTTCCTAAATGCGATTTTGTCTTCGATTGGGATCATCGGCATCATGGCTTTTATCCCCTTATTGGATTTTCTCCAAGTCGAATTCTACATCGCGCACAAGACCCTGATCACACTGGCGATCCCGGCATACATTCTTCTGGCGCCGCTCTTTCAACTCTTCATGCGCCATTTCTTTTCAGCATGGATTCGCATAGTGGATAGCAGGCTGTGCATCCGGAAAAACATATTCCGGGAGCGGCGCATCTTTTTTGAAGAAATCCGGGAAGTGAGATTCCAACCATGGCATGCTCTGGGAAGGCGCAATCTGTTGGTTGAAACCGATCAAGGTGATTGCGTTCTTGAGTCCGCCGCGCCTGGTTTCTTGCTTGCAGTCTTGGCATCGCGCGCCCTGGCTAAGGATCGTCTTGCGCCTGAAGTCGCCGAATATCTTCAATCGTATGGGTTATCATCAAAACCTGATGCTCCCTGGCTCAACACCGCACAGTACATTGGCAGAGCGACGGCTTTGTTGCTATGGATTGTCGCTCTGCCTGCGCTCTGGAAAGGAGAGGGTATTCCCTGGGTGGCAGGGATAGCATTCGCGCTGAGCGCTTTGCTACTGATTCCCTGGGTGACTGTCAGCCATGAAGAACACAAGCGCGTGGCGGCATACTTGCTGTGGAATCTGCTGCTATGCCCGCTCCTATGGGCAATAACAGGCTGGATAACAGGCAGGTTGGCCTATATCCAGTGGGCGACCATTGTTTTCGCGATTTATGCAATCTGCGCTCTGGCCGCGATCAGGTGGAACGGACATCCCAGGCATTTGATTCCGGCCTTGAGCGCTGTATTTGCAGTGATGATACTGTCAGTGGCGCTGGTTCCCGGGAACAGAGCCTCGAGAACTGAGACCTTGTTCCATGGCAATAGCACTATGCCATCTTTTCAATGGCTGCATGAAGGACAAGGAGCAGCTTTCATTGACGATCCGCCGGATCTGCCACACGAAAAGAAGAGAGAAGCGGTTTTATATGTACTCACGCCCGGAGGCGAGCGTCGCGAGTTCGATTTGCCCCGCGAACCGATGGGATTCTTCCCGGTTCGGGAGAAGGATTCCATCGCGATGGTGGCTTCGACCACATCCTGCAGCAAATCTTTGCCCCTGATCCGCCTTCGGAATCTTAAGGAACTGGAGAAAAGCAATAACCTGCCGGATTGCTGGTGTTTGGGCCGAATGGGCGCGAGCGCTGAGGAAATATGGTCATTGGACGGCAGATTCCTGCTACATGCCGCTTGCGCTGACCGGGCGCGATCGGATCGCCAGGATGCGGCGGAATATGCGGCTTTCGATACGACCACAAAACAGGACATTCTGCTTCAGGGACAAGGCGTGCTTTGCGACGCACGCTGGCATGACGATCATCACTTTGAAGCGCTCGCGCTTATCACCCCTTCCGCCGCAGTAACAAAGACGACCGCCGCCAGGCGCATTGAAATCGAATTGCGCGAGTACGACGCTCTCACAGGCGCCTATGGCATCGCATGGCGGCAGACCATTACCTATCATTCAACGATTCCGTATATTGAAAACAGTTTTCTTCACTTGCGTGGATCATCTCTGGCGTTAATCCGGGAGTGTTGCGTCCCTGATCCCCAGTCAACGGATACGGTCACGCTATATCTTGTGAACTTACGAGATGGACAGCGCAAAAAGATCGGACATGGACCAACACAGGAATTGATGTGGGAATGGGACTGGAATTCGCGGCTGCAATTATTAACCGGCCTATGCCGCGCGCAGGAAACCGGCGGGCCTAATAGCCTGGTAATATTTTCCTTTGAGCGTGGCATCGTTGCGCGCAAGGACTTGCCACCTGATGCGGTTGTGCAAGGTCCTCACCTTTCTCCTGATGGGAAGAAGGTCTTTTATATTTGCCGATCCAAAAGCCGACGTTACATTGTCAGCGCGTGGTCCCAGCCGGAAGTATGGAATACGGTCACGGGCGCAACAAGAAGGATTTACTACCTCGGAGCGCTTCAGAGTATGTTTGCATCCGGCTATGAATACACTACAGGCGACTATGCGCCATTGCAGTGGGCGCCGGACAGCGGCAGCATCGTGATGCCTATTTTGAAGCAACTTTCTTTGAGCGATGGTCAAAAACTTGCGCTATTCAGAATATGGATTGAAGATTAGTAGGATATTCTGTCCGCAATCAGCCCAAGACCATCTGCCGTTATCAAGTGATTGTGAGATTGTATTTCAGTTTCCATTTTCAGCAACCTGTCCTTGGTCACACATGTCTAAACTACTGGATATATGCCTGCTCTCTCCCGATCAGACGGAGAGCATTGAGTCTCTGCTGAGGGAGGGAGAGTCCGAAGCTGCCCGCGATGCTCTCGGGCGCACGGCTCTGCATCTTTGCGCCACCGCCTGCTGGTCGCGCGAAGTTGAAAATACTGTGCAGCTTTTGCTGAGATATGGCGCAGACATAGAGGCGCGCGCCGACAGAGGCGAGGAGTCTGTCAGCTTGTTGGACATGCCCGGAACGGGATGGACGCCCTTGATATACGCGGTATGGGAAGGAAGCGCTGGATCGGTTCTATGCTTCTTGAAGGCAGGCGCCAATGTAAATGCGCGTGATACGAAAGGCTACACGCCACTCATGCTAACATGCGCGCAGACCAAGGACTTGCGCATGAAAATAAAGTATTTGCTTCATCACGGAGCCAATCCGCGCACTGTGGCACAAGACTCTCGAACTGCGATGATGATTTTGCTGAAACATCGCAAATACTGCATGAGGCGCCTTGCAGACCCTTCTCTGCCAGCCCAGGATCGCGAGCTGCGAAACAAATTCAGAACAGGTTTTATAAAGATTCTCAAAGAGACAGGATTTGAGCCAAAAGCCGACACGGTTCCTGACATTACGATTTCTGGCTCCATCAGTGAGCATATCAATCATAAAATTCGGACTATTGATGAGGCCATCGGCACACTGAGAAAGGCGCTTTCTGCTTCACAGAAACACTCCATGCCCATGCAACAATAGCCACCAACGCCGCTTGACACCGGCATTTTTCCGCCGTTATCCTCATTTCGGCGTTGTGTAAGTCATTGAGCAGGAACTTGCGCTTACCGAGCAGCAACATGAACGCAATAAATGAAGAGGATTCTGGTCAACACCAGCGAGAGCAATTGCTGATGCTGATGTATTTGGCGCAAGGAGAAGACAGCTATCGGACCAAGCCGCCGATTCCACACAGTAAAATCAAGCGCCTGTTTACCGAGCGCCATACCAAAGGCAAAGACAATTCCTAACGCTATCTGGAATAAATAACATCAAGGAGCAAAGCAAAATGAGCCAAGACCTATGTCTGGGAGTGGATTTGGGGGGGACGAACATCAAGGTCGCGCTGGTGACCGAGGATGGGAAGGTCATCAAGAAAGTTTCAGTTCCCACGGAAGCGGAGAACGGGCCGCAGCACGTTCTATCGCGTATCGCGTCAGAGGGGCTGAAGCTGGCGTCGCAGCGGCCGAAGGAAATGAAGGTCGTCTGCGTTGGCGTGGGATTGCCCGGACCGATGAACTCGGAACTCGGGATCGTCTATGAGGCGCCCAATATGCCGGGATGGAATAACATCGAGGCGCGGCGCATTCTGCGCGAGAAGATGAAACTACCCGTCGCGCTCAACAACGACGCCAACTGCGCGGCGTGGGGAGAGTATTTCGCCGGCGCTGGCAGGGGCTGCCGTTCGATGGTCTGCATGACGCTCGGGACGGGCATCGGCGGCGGGATCATCATTGACGGCAAGCTCTTCAAGGGCGCGTGCGATTCGGCGGGCGAGATCGGGCACATGACGATCAAGTATGACTCGGAAATGCCATATTATATAACGCCCGGCGCCTTCGAGAGTCTGGCTTCGGCCACGGGGCTGGCGCGATTTGCGCGCATGGCGATCGAAAGCGGCGAAAAGACGACGCTGAAACTCGACCCGAACGACGCTTCGCGTCCATCGGCGCGCGACGTGTATGAAGCGGCGGAAAAAGGCGACGCGGTGGCCGCGCGCTTGATGGATCAGGCCGGCATGTTGCTGGGCGTCGGCGTCTCGAACATGATCAATATTTTAAATCCCGATTGTATCGTCTTCACGGGCGGGATGGCGGCGTGCTGGAAGCGGATCGAAGGGCCGACGATGGCCGAGGCGAAGCGGCGCGCGTTCCGGCGTCCGTTTGAGGCATGCCACGTGCGGCTGGGAGAGCTCTGGGAGGATGCCGGTGTCATCGGGGCGGCGGGGTTGGGATTTATTGAGATGAAGAACGCCAAGTAGGAGAGGCCAATCTGAAGATTGGGGAAGACACCACCTGAAGGTGGAACTCCAAACACAATCTGAAGATTGTACTCCGAACAAGACTCCAAACGGAACTTCAAACGATGAAGAATCGTCAATCGTCAATCGTCAATCATCAATCCCCCAAGACGGTGCATTTGGGATTCGCCAAGGTGGATGCGCACCGCCATGCGCGGCGCGGCATTCCTGAAGTCATTTATGGCGAATCGAAATCCGCGGAGCATATCATTGCGATCGTCCGCGCGATCGAGCAAGCGGGACAAAACGTCCTGTGCACGCGCATCAGCCCCGAGAAAGCCAAAGCGATCCAGCGCAAGGTCAAGGGGCTAAAATATAACGCGCTCGCGCGCACACTGATGAAAACGCCATATCCGCCCGAAAAGGCGCCGGGAAAAATCCTCGTGATATGCGCCGGAACTTCGGACCTGTCCGTGGCCGAGGAAGCCGCGGTCACACTGGAGTTCCTGAACGACCGCATCGAGCGCATCTGCGACGTGGGAGTGGCGGGGATTCACCGTCTGTTGGAACACAGCGAAGCGATCCAGCAAGCGTCTGTCATCGTGTGTGTGGCGGGCATGGAGGGCGCGCTGCCGAGCGTCGTGGCGGGACTGACGCGCGCCCCGGTGATCGCCGTTCCGACGAGCGTCGGCTATGGCGCTGCGTTCGGCGGCGTGACCGCGCTGCTGGCGATGCTCAATTCATGCAGCGGCGGCGTGGCGGTGGTCAACATAGACAACGGCTTCGGCGCGGCGCAATTGGCGGATCAGATTCTGCGACGGCAGGTTTGAAAGCCAAAAAAAGTTGTCGGTTCTTCGTCGGACTGGTCAGACCCGTCGGACGCGTCAGACCAGTCGGAGCGCCGATTCTCCGGGCAAATCCGGCCGATCCCAATCTACAATTTTTTTCATGAAGCTCTCCGTCATCATTCCCGTCTATAACGAACACCGCACGATCGAGTTGCTTCTCGACCGGGTGCGGGCCGTGGATATTCAGGCGGACAAAGAGATCATCGTCGTGGATGGCCGCTCGATTGACGGCACGCGCGAGCTCCTGCGCGCGCAGGAGACGGCGCGCGGCGATTTACGCGTGATTTATCAGGAAACGCGCAATGGCCGCGGCGGCGCGCTCAAGGAAGGAATCGCCATCGCGACGGGCGACGTCGTTCTTTTTCAGGACGCCGATCTGGAGCTGGACCCGGAGGATTATCCCGCGCTGCTCGAACCGATCAGCAGCGGCAAGGCCCGGGTGGTCTTCGGGTCGCGCTTCCTCGAAGGCCGCCCGATCATGACACTGCTGCAATACCTTGGGAACCGCGCCGTCACGGAGGCGGTCAACCTGCTTTATCGCGCGCGCCTGACGGACGTTGAGACGTGCTATCAGGTTTTCCCGCGCGAGGTCTTGCAGGCAATGCGGATTCATGCCAACGATTTTGCATTCACGGTCGAGCTGACGGTGAAGATTCTGAAGGCGGGTTACAAGATTCAGGAAATCCCGATCCGCTACGTTCCGCGCGGGCGCTCGGAAGGCAAGAAAGTGCGCTGGGCAGACGGCTTCGCATCGCTTTATACGCTGGCTAAGTACCGATTCATGGATTAAGATCAGTTGATAGGAGTTTGGAATGTGGAGGCTGGCGATGGCAAAAGCAAATAAAAATGCCCAGAAAAAGAGAGCCAAGGTTGTGGCTTGCTCTTTACCGCCAAGCAAGTCACGCGCAAGCATCGCTTCAAGAGAGCGGCGTTTCCGAGACTCGGAATTAATGATTGCGCTTGTTGGCGCTGTGGGAACAGAGCTAAGCAAAATTGCCAGTATTCTTGAAGAAAGATTAAAAGCATCCCAATACAACGTTTAGCAAGTACGGGTTTCTATGGATATCATACCTCGGATTGTCTCAACCGGCAAGCTTGAAGGCCAAAAAGAGTATATCCGAATCAGCAAGCTGATGGATGCCGGCAATGAAGCTCGCAGAAAAACGGGAGACAACTCGATTCTTGCTCTTGGCGCCGCCTCCTTGATTTCCTCTAACCGGCAAAAGGAAAGCAACGGCAGTTCGCGGCATAAGCCACGGCAAGCGTATATTGTCAGCTCGCTGAAACATCCTGAGGAGGTAAGAGAATTTCGAAATATCTATCCTCAAGGTTTCTACCTTCTAGGAGTATATTCAGACGAGGAGCGCCGCAAGAATTATTTAATGAAAGAAAAACTGATGAAGGAGCAGGAAGCAAAAGAGCTAATATTGCGCGACCAAGATGAACGCCTTCCGCATGGTCAACATGTCACGGATACTTTTCATTTGTCAGATTTTTTTGTGAAGTTGGATGGCGATGAGGATCAGCTCAAAAATAGTATATGGCGCATCCTTGAGATATTATTCAGCCATCCCTATAAAACCCCTACTTTCAACGAATATTCCATGTTTTTGGCATTTGCGGCATCCTTGCGATCTGCCGATTTATCACGGCAAGTTGGCGCCGTTATTGCGAAGAATAACGAAATACTCGCCACAGGCGCTAATGATTGTCCCCGATATGGCGGAGGGCTTTATTGGCCAGAGCTAAATATAAAGACCAAAAATATTGAAGATAAACCCGGCGGGCGTGATTATAAACGTGGTGAAGACTCTAACAAAGCAGAGCAGAATAAACTAATCAATGAAATCTTGGAGAAAGCTTCCGAGAAGAACATAGACAAAGAAACTTTGCGCGCAGTGCTTAGATCAAGCCGGATTGATGACCTTACAGAATTTGGGCGGGTTGTGCATGCGGAAATGGAAGCTCTTTTATGCTGCGCGCGTAACAGCATCAGTACGCATGGAGCGACATTGTATTGTACGACATTTCCATGTCATAATTGCGCAAAGCATATTATCGCAGCAGGAATCGAGCGCGTTGTCTATATCGAGCCTTATCAAAAAAGCAAGGCCGCTGAATTTCATAATGACTCAATAGTTATGGGTTTTGAGGACAGAGATGATGCCGTCCGATTTGAGCCGTTTGTTGGAATTGGTCCTCGAAGGTTCTTCGATCTGTTTTCGCAGAAATTAGGCTCGGGATACCCAATAAAAAGAAATATCGAAGGGCGGTCTTGGGTTTGGCAGCCTGGAGATGCCTGCTTGCGTCTGCAGATGCTTCCGTGTTCTTATCTTGACCTCGAATCAATCGCGAGCAATATGTTTTATAACGCCCAAAAAATGGAGGAAAGATGAAATGGCTAAACACTGGAAGGAGCCTTCACGCAGCGATAGCCAAGATGCGTTTGAGAACCACTTGAAACAGGCGAATCACATGGTTAGTTCCTGGCCATCATGGATGCAAACAGTATTAGGCGAGAGGGAATATATGCCTAAACCGGAACTGAAGGAAAATATTAGATCCGGCGGTGGCATAGCTGTACATAAATCTTTGGGGAAAAATTCATAAGATTTTTTTTCCTTGATTTCACAATAATCTGCTTTCTTACTGGCTTTTATGAAACCAGCTCAATTTGCTATTCTGCTTCCATTTCTTTTAGCGGCGCTGTCAGGAATTTTTGCCGTCGAACACTTTCCGCCGCCTGATTTCGGTCCGGAATATGTGTACCCGCATTCCGACCAGACGGCGGCGCGCGCGGGATGGAAAGGCCTGATGGACATGGCCGCGCTGCTCGCCGCGCTTGGCTGGGGCGCTTATGCCTCGTTCACCGGGCGCAGCCGCCGCGCCACGGTCTGGCTGTCGCTCGCCTCGATCACCTACTTCGGGTTTTATCGCAAAGGGTGCGTCTGCCCCATTGGCGCGATCCAGAACGTCGCCGCGGCGTTGCTGGATTCATCGCTGGTCTTGCCGCTGGTGGTGATCGTCTTCTTCACCGCGCCGCTGTTGGTCGCGCTTTTTTTCGGGAGGGTTTTTTGCGGCGGAGTCTGTCCCTTCGGCGCGATCCAGGATTTGGCGCTGCTCAAGCCCATCTCGGTTCCGCGCTGGCTGGATTTGGGTTTGAGCTATCTGCGCTATGTTTATATGGGACTGGCGATCCTGTTCGCGACGACGGGCGCGAGCTACCTCATCTGCAAATACGATCCATTCGTCGGCTTTTTCCGCATGGCCGCGCGCTTTGACATCTGGGTATGGAGCATTGCGATTCTGCTCGTGTCGCTGATTATCGGGCGGCCCTATTGCCGCTATCTATGCCCCTATGGCGCGCTGCTGGGGATCGTATCGCGCTTTTCGCTCTGGCGCGTCACGGTGACGCCCGATCGCTGCATCGTCTGCGGGCTTTGCCGCGAAGCATGTCCTTACGGGGCGATCCGAGAGGCGGACGTGATATCGGGACAGGAGGAATCGGACGCTCCCGCGGGCGGGCGCATCCGATTCACGCCCGCGCATTGGGCGCTCATCGTTCTTCTACCATTGGCCGGCGCCGGGCTTGGATGGTTCGCGGGACCGGCGCTGTCGGGATCGCATTATCTTGTGCAGACGGCCAAGCGCGTGGCGCTGGAGGAAGCGAAGGGATTGCCCGACCGGACCTTCCAGAGCGAAGCCTTCCGCTCGACCGGGCGGACTCCGGAGAGCCTTTACGCGCAGGCGCGCCAGACGCAGGCGGGATACAAAACCGGCGGAGCATGGTTTGGCGGATGGTGCGGCCTGATGGCGGCGATGATGATGCTGGGGATCGCATTCGAGCGCCGCCGGACGCGCTTCGAGGCCAGTCGCGCGCATTGCGTGGAATGCGGCAAGTGTTATCTGACATGTCCCATCGAGCGCGAGCGGCTGGGAATGCCGGTAGAACTCGAACTCAAAGACAAGATGCAATCGGTGAACCAATAGCCTCGCTCGAAGCGTCTTCGATTGTGCGTATGAATAAAAATGTCGCCATACATGTGGAAGGATTGGGCAAGCTCTATCAGATCGGCGGTTCGATTGATCTGACATTGACCTTCCGCGAAGCGCTGTATTCGCTGCCGCGCGCCATCGCTCAAAAAACCGCTCACGGCATCCATAAGCTATTCCACCCCTCATCCACCTCCAATCCACAACCCGCAATCGCCATTCTTTCATCGCCGGTTCTTAGTCCGGAAACCGAAAACCGAAAACCGAAAACCGCGCTCCCCTCCGCGCCTCCCGGCATGTTTTGGGCGCTGAGAGACATCAATTTCGAGGTTCAACGCGGAGAGGCCATCGGCATCATCGGGCGCAATGGCGCCGGCAAATCCACACTCCTGAAAATTCTCGCCCGCATCACGTCGCCGACTACGGGCGAGGCCGAAATCCGCGGGCGCGTCGGATCGCTGCTGGAAGTCGGCACGGGGTTTCATCCCGAGCTGACGGGACGCGAAAATATTTATCTGAACGGCTCGATCCTCGGGATGCGCAAGAGCGAGATTGACCGCTGCTTTGATGAGATCGTCGCCTTCGCCGAAACCGGGCAATTTCTCGATATGCCGGTCAAGCGCTATTCCAGCGGCATGCGCGTCCGGCTGGCCTTCGCCGTCGCCGCGCACATCAAGCCCGAGATTCTGATCATTGACGAGGTGCTGGCCGTCGGCGACGCGCAGTTCCAGAAAAAATGCCTCGGCAAGATGGGCGAAGTGGCGCAGGGCGACCGCACGGTGCTTTTCGTCAGCCATGACATGGGCGCCATCGCCGGCCTTTGCACGAAGTGCATTTACCTCAAGGACGGCATGATCGAAGACATCGGCCCCACGCAGGACGTCATCTTCCACTACCTTTCGGATTTCAAGGCCGACAGTCCATTGTCCTTCTCGCAACGGCGCGACCGCGGCGGCGATGGCCGTGTGCGGCTGACTCAGATCAACTTTTTCGACGCCAAAACCCGCGCCCCGCTGGACGCTGTTCTCAGCGGACAGGATGTTCTGATCGAGATCGGCTATGAAGCCAGCGACCCGAGTCTCGAACGAATCGGCTTCTTCAATATCGGGCTGGCGTTTTTCACCAACCTGGGCCAATTCGTCATGGTCCTCAACAGCCAGATGGCCAATCGTGCGTTTCAGGATTTGCCGCCGCGCGGCGCCGTCTATTGCCGCGTGCCCCGGTTCCCGCTCATGACGGGCGCCTTCTTTGTATCGGCGACACTGCAAGTCAATGGGCAGCTGGCCGACCAAGTCAGGGAAGCGCTCATTTGCCACGTTGAAACAGGCGACTACTTCAATACCGGAATCACCAACGTCCAGGGACGCCAGGGCGTCTACGTGGACCATTGCTGGCTTCGCGATCCCGGCGAGTCGGACGCGAAAGGAAAGGTGGAATAAATTCATGCGATACCGATTTGCTTTCGGGCTGGCGCGCAGCGGAACCACTTTTTTGTCGGACGTGCTGGCTTTGACCAGCTCGCGCGTCCGATATCTGCGCGAGCCGCTGCCCAGAGTCAAAAACCTCCCATCCAACGCTTACGCGGAAGCTTGGTTTGTTCCCCCGCGCAAGGGCGCGGAAGAAATCCGATGGGCTCGCAATGTGATTGAAAGCGTCGCCGAATCGAACCAAATGCTGCGCGACGACCTGGTCGCCAAGACGGTCTATCGCGACGACCCATCCCCGGAATTCATCATCATCAAGGAAGTCCATGCCCTGCTGACGTTTGCGCAGATCATCGAGGGCCTGGATTTCAAGGCCGTGGCGATTACGCGGAATCCTTTGCGAACATTGGACAGCTATTTTTCCGGGCACACCAAGGAACAGCGAACCTATATGGTGGATGAATACGGCTACATCCATGAATATTTGAAACTGGCCGCCAAGCGCAGGGACAACGAATTGCTAAACAAGGCGCTGGGCAAGCTTTCGCCGCGCGCCGCCGCGTACCTGCGCCGCCCGCTATGGATGACGAACGAGTTGTCGCGCCAGGCGTGCATGACGGACCTGGCAAGCAAGGCGCTGGAGGCATGGGCGGAGATGGACAGCCGCATCACGCTGGTCCGATACGATGAGCTTTGCCTCAATCCCATCGAAGAAACACGGCGCTTTTTCAATTTCCTCGACCTCGGATTCAGCGAATCAACCGAGGCGGGTTTGAAGCAACTGACCGAAGGCAAGAATACAGGCTATTACGACACGAAAAAAAACAGCATGGAGATGCTGAATCGCAGTTTCCGGGTCATCACACCCGCCCTGCAAAAATCCCTCGGCAAATTACTGGGATAGGACACGCAAGACCATTCATCCTGTCTCCAGGAGCAGCATAATGGAAAGCGTTGGACAAGCAATCACACGGCGGGTGGCGGAACGGCTGCGGACGACACCCCTCGGCCTCCTTTGGCATCGCCTTCATGGTTCGCCCGTTCCGCCGCCCGACCATATCAAGCGCTATTGGCTGAGGCGTTTCGCACGACGATATTCGATTTCCACTTTCATCGAATCCGGAACCTATGTGGGGCATACGGTCGAGACGATGCTGCCCTGCTGCTCCATCATTCACACCATCGAACTGAGCGACAAGCTTTGGAAAGAAGCGACGCTCAAATTCCTGCTCAAGCCGGGCGTCCAGGTTCACCATGGCGACAGCGGCGCGGCGTTGCCAAAAATTCTCGCGGGCATCTCGGAGCGCTGCCTTTTCTGGCTTGACGGCCATTACTCCGCCGGCCTGACAGCCCGCGGTGACAGCAACACGCCGATCGCCCGCGAGCTGGCCGCCATCGCCGCGCATTCGCGAAACGACCATGTAATCCTGATAGACGATGCGCGGCAATTCGACGGAACCCAGGACTATCCCTCGCGGGAAGCCCTGTTCGAAATGCTGCGGCGCATCAATCCCGCCTATCGAATCCGGCTCGTGGATGACATGTTCCAGGCCTATCCCCGCCCATAACAAGGCGCTTATGATGATAAAGTCGCTCAAGGAAAAAATTAAAGAAGCGCTCTTGTGCGCTGAAGCGCTCGAATGAGATGCTTGCCTGCGGCCTCGGCGTGCGCGCGCGCAAGCAGGCATGAGAAAAATGAATACTCACCCCAAAAGCCTGAAGATTCTTTCCTGCTGCCCGCAGGGATACTATTCCCAAAGCGCCGGGAAGTCGTATGAATATGTCTCGTTTGTCGAAGTTCCGCGCGGCATGGGGCATTGCGCGCATCACTATGACTATCGTCTGGCGGCCGAAGCCGGGCGCGAGGCGATGAATGACTTTTTTCTCTCCGTCGTCAAGAACGGCGGCTACGACCTTGTCATGGTCATGACAAACACGGATCAATTCCTGCCGGAAGTTTTGGATGAGGCGCGCCGCCACACTATCCTCATGGCCTGGAACTGCGACGATTACTGGCGTTGGAAGGATTATTCCTCCCGGTGGGCGCCACATTTTTCATTCATGGTGACGACGTCCCGGAGCGTCTATGAGGAGAATTGCAGCGCTTATCCCAACCTGCTGCTGAGCCAATGGGGCTGCACGGGGATGCGCGACGGCCTGAACACGCCCAAAGACCTTGACATCAGCTTCGTCGGGCTGGCTTATGGCGAACGGCTGGCCCAGGTTCAGCGGCTTCAACGCGAATTCGGTATGTCGGCCTATGGCAGATACGTCACTCCGCCGCCGACGTTCAAACGGCGCATCCAGCTGGCGCTCGCGAAAAGGTTGGGCATCACCTGGAGCGATGAGAGCCTGGAACTGCCCGATCAGGACGCCGTCAAAGCGGTCTGGAACCGGAGCCGCATCTGCTTCACGCCGCTGGAGGACATCCATGGAAGCGTAAGGCAGATCAAGGCGCGGGTCTTCGACATGGGACTAAGCGGCGCGGTGATGCTGTGCTCGAAGAATCCCGGGCTCCATGAATTTTACGAACCGGGCAAGGAATTCGTCGAATTCGAAACAATGGATGAGTGCGCCGAGAAGGCGCGCCATCTTTTGTCGCATGAAGCCGAGCGCGCCGCCATCGCGCGAGCCTACTATGATCGCACCCGCTCCGAGCATCTATGGACCGCGCGTTTCAACGCGCTCTTCAAGGCGATGGGGCTGGGCGTATAGCGCGCTGAGTCATAAATTCAACGCCTATTTTTTGCTTGAAGGTGATGTAATGCGATTGAAGCCAGCGCCAGCTTTGGGAGTGCGGTTGCTTGCTTCCGCTTTTGCTGCGATTATTCATAAGATCGGCGATGCAAAATCGGCAGCAAGCAACCGCACTCCAAAAGCTGGCGCCGAGCTTATCCGCATTAATCTACTTTCCAAAATATGAATACTTGTAATGAAAATGTGTCATCGCATTTGCGAATATTAACGCAAAGAGCCGGCTGGGGCCTCTTCGCGCTGGGGACGGCGGTGTTCTGCGCGGTGCAATTTTACCTCGTCTTCGCGCCCATCGCTCGCCGCGCTGAACCGGTGGAGGTGGACGACGCTTATTCGTACATTCACAAAGCCGAACAGATGCGTTCGGATTTCCTGCAGCGCGCGCCGGCTTTGGAGGATTTGCGCCGCCAGATTTATGCGCCGCCGTTCAATGCGCGCCAATTCTATGAATGCAACCGCCTCGAGCGTCGCCTGCTCCATCTATATCATCCGCTCCATTCCCTGCTGCTGCTCGCGCTCCACGGCACAGGCCTGACGTGGGTCCGCGCGTTCGAACTTCTGCAGCTCTTCGGAGTTCTCTTCATCGTCCTGGGCGCCGCGGCCTGGCTCTTGACGCTCTGGGGTCCGGGTCCGGTTGGATGCGCATTGCTGGCGATGGCGCTCATGCGATTCAAGGACCAGGGATTTCACATCATCGTTCCCTCCAATCTTTGCCTGGGCGCCGCGTTTTGGGTTTGGGCTGCCATCGCCTGTGGAGGGCGCATCGCGGATTGGGCTGCTCCTCTGGGCGCGCTGCTGATGCCGTGGATTCATCCAGCCGGAAAAATTTATGCCGTGCTGACGATGGCCGCGTATGCGCTGGAGCGCCGTCTGCCAGACCGCCGCCGCCGTGTTATTTTCGCCATTATGCTTGCGCTGATCATGGCCGCGGCCATCGTTCCCTACTTGATAACCACACCCGCTTTCAGAGCGTTGACGGCGGACGCCCTTCCCGGCGATTCCCGGATGCGCACTCTCAGTGCCGCCGCGCGCGCCCTTGGATTCAGCGCGCTCTATGCTTTCGGCGGATATAACTGGCTGCTCTTGCTTGCGTCGCTTTTGCTGGCGGTCATCGGAGTGGCGGCGGTTCCTCGCGCGGCGCGCCGGCAATTGATTCAAACGGGCATTGGCGCAATTCTCCTGGCGCTGGCAGGCATAGCTTTCGCCCTGCCGCTCTATCCCAACGCGCTAGCCGAAAGATTCATCGTTCCCCTGGCTCTGCTTGTATATGGGGCAATCGGGCATGCATACTGGGCGATAGGATCAGCGTGCGTTGGCGCCATGAGGAGCCGGAAGAAGCAATCCAATGAGGATGAAGACCAGGGGCTCTTGCCATCTTCCCGCGCTGTCGCCTATCTCTGCCTTGTGATCTTGGTCATCCTGGCGGCATATCACGCGCAAGCCACGTGGCGCTATTGGGCAAAAGAGCGCATCCAGATCATGGATCGTCTGGTTCATTCTCAGCCATATCGTCTCGCGCCGGATCAAGCGGCCGCGCTGTTGCGCCAATCGCGCGAGGGAGATCGCGTCCTGTATTTAGATGAGGCGCCGCTCTATTTTTATCTCACCTATGGCGCGGCGGGGCGCGGCGCGATATATTATCCAACGATTCAGGGAACGCCCAGCGAGCCGACATGGCTGCATGGGAAGGATGCGCCGCGCTTTGCTGTGTTCATTCATCCGCGCCATCGCATTCCCGATTCCACGGAAGGCGGCTTCCTCTGGGCGCCAAAGGCCTGCGTTGAGATCGTATGCAAAGCGCCAAAGCCATTGTCGCAATGGATGATCCGCTTGCAATCGCAGCGCTGTCCGCTCGAGATCCGGATGCGCGCGCACGAAGCCGCCTCCGACAGCATAACCACCTGGACGCTGCGTTTCGACAAACCCATGAATGAGCCGACATGGGTCTCCCTGGCCCCACCCGTCCACAATGTCCACCTCGTCCACGGCATCCACCTGGAGCTTCAAACACCCGACCCCTCCATCCAAATCAGCGGCGTCCGCACGTCGCCTGATTCGCCCTGGGACTGGCCCTGGCATGAAGGGGTTAGCGTTCGCTGGACGATGGATCACCGAGTATTTTTCAAGGCGCTATTCGATCCGGAGGATTTATATCCGGATACGAGGCTGAAGTTTCGCGTGCTGGATGATCGGGGCGCTTGCGTCCTTGCGGAGATTCAACCATGAATCGTCTCGCGCTTCAAAAAGCCGTCTTCCTCCTTGGCGCGCTGGCCTTCGCCGGTCTTCATTTTCAGTCGGCGCTCACGCCGCCGCTTTCGCGCTCGGAGCCCGTCGAACCGGACGATGCCTATAGCTATATTCTCAAAGCCGAACAACTGCGCGCGGATTTTTTCCAGACCGGGCCGGCGTGGCGCGATTTGCGCCGGCAGATTGACCAGCCGGCGCCAACCGCCGCGTCCGCCTATTGGCATAGCCGTCTCGAACAGCGTTTGCTCTTGGTTTATCACCCGGCGCATTCGATCCTCCTGGCGGCGCTGCGCTCGGCGGGAATGACCTGGCCGAAGGCCTATGCCGCCGCGCAATTGCTGGGATGCGCCATCCTCTGCCTGGGCGTCGCCGCATGGCTTTATATGATCTGGGGTCCGGGTCCAGCCGGCTTGGGATTGCTTCTGCTGGCGCCGGTTTACTTCAAGGGACAGGGCATCAATCAGATCGTCCCGTCGAACTTCGCGATGGGGATTGCCTTTGCCACATGGGCCATGGCGCTGGCGTCGGGGAAATTGGCGGACATCGGAACGCCAGCCGGCGCGTTTGCGATGTGTGCGATGCATCCGGCAGGACGGCTCTATTCGCTTTGCGCCGCCGGCTTTTATGCCTGGCGTCATGGACTGACTGGATGGCGGCGCCGCATCATTCTATTTCTGACGCTCTTGCCGCCGCTCATCTTCAGCCTCCTGCCATTCCTTGGCGCCAACCTGCGATTCAGCCTGCAAGCCGCAACCGGTCCGCCCGGTTTCCGCTGGAGCGATGGCGTCCTGGCCAACGCGCAAGAGCTTTGGGGATGCGTGCGCGCCTTCATCAATCCGGACGGCGGCGCCGCATGGATCGCCGCAGCGATTCTGATCGCTCTGGGCTTCATCGCGCTCGCGCCGGAGCGAAGACGCGCCGCGACGCTCTCGGGCGCGGCGATGGGCGGCTTGACATTGGCAAGCGTTCTCTATGTCCTTCCATTTTATCCCGGCGCGGCATCCCAGCGATTCCTGATCCCATTCGCCATTTTTCTTTACGGCGCGATGGGACAAGCGGCATGGACCACCGCCGCCGCCATCGGTCTGAGCGCCCGAAAATATTACCAGCCATCTCCTGAGGCATCCGCTGAGGCGCCATCTCCTCAAACCCCTCCGGTCTCTCTTATTCTTCCCATCCTTCCCATCCCCCCCTTCTCTCCCGCCGCTCTGCGCGTCCTGCTCCGCCGCCCCTGGCTGATGGGTCTTGCCGCCGCGCTGATCCTTGCTTATGGCGGTTGGAGCGAGGGACGCTGGCTGAATGCGAATTGGAGAGCGCTTTCCGCGGGCGTGAAGCGCAATCTCTTCCGCTTGGATCAATCGCAGGTGAATCTGATGCTGGCGCAATCGAGCCCGGAAGAAGGCGCTCTTTATTTCGACGAAGTTCCGCTCTATTTTTATCTGTCCAATGGCGCCTGGAAGCGGCGAGCCGTGTCATATTCCGCCGTGCGCCAGACGCCCGCCGAGCTGCCGGCGCTGCGCGACAATCCTTCGCTGCGATTTGCCGTTTTCATCCATCCGCGCTATCGTCTTCCCCAGGCCACGGAAGACGGCATTTTTTTGCCAAAGGGCGGCGGGCTTGAGATCCTTTGCAAGACAGCGCGGCGCCTCGGTGACTTTCAATTTCTTTTCCGGTCCGAGTCGCGCGATAATGAAGTAAAAATCATCGTGGATGATGACAGAACCGGAAAGCAGACGATCGAAACATGGCGCGTCTGGCCGGCGGACTTTGGGGACTGGGATTGGCGGTCCATGGAACAGAAGAACAAGGAGATGCGCACACGGCGCATCGTGATTGCGGCGCAGGACGATTCGCCGGGAATCGTCCTGCAAGGACTCCGCGCTTCCGCCTCGTCCGAGCTCGACTGGCCTTGGGATGAAGGGATAACCCTCCAGGCTCTGTCCGATCAGCTGCAAAAACCCGTGGCGGCTTTCGGCTGCGACGAATTGCGTCAGATGACGGGCAGGTCCGTGCGCGTCATTCATGATAAAGGCGCCACCGTCCTGGTCGAGATCAAATGAGAACCGACTTATGAGAACCGACTTTGAGAACCGACTATAAGCTTGACAGTGGCGGACGGGATTCTCAGAATTCGCGCGCTTGTTAGGAATATGAAATTTTGTTTTTTTTCCATTCTCTGATTTTGTCATCCCATGCTCATGCTTCCAGCATTGCTGTCGTCTAAAAACCATAAAGAATATCTGGGCCAGTTCCAGCGCTGGTGGAACGGCGATCTGGATAAAGACCGATTGCTGCGGGCCGCCGCGCGCTATGTGGCGCCGCGCGCCTGGCACGATCAATATGTCCTCCGTTCGAACGAGGGTTATACCGGTTTGATCTCGGCGATCCAGGCTAGCATCTGGCTGGCGCCCAAAGTGCGCAAAGACCCGCTGACACAGGCGCTGTGGAACCTGACCGGACAAACGCTGGCGCCGGCCTTCGATTTCGGAAATCCGGACGACGAAGCGGCCCAGGAGACGCAGGTCAAGCCGATGGAAACGCTTTGGGAAGAAGCGAACATCCAAGGTTTATGCGCCCTGTTGAGCCGGACGGCAAACGTTCTGATCAATGAAAGCCTTGCGCCCTGGCTGTTGCGCAAAACGATGTCGGACGCCCATGACTTCGGCCGCCGCTTCACCAACATGGCCTGGGCGATCCGGCTGTGCCGCTGGGCGCAGTGGGAAGCCAGCGGCGTGCTGCTCTTTCCCGCGGTCCATTACGCCCTGTGCGCCCCCGACGACGACGCCAATGGGCTCTGGCTGAGCGAAGTGCTGGATCATAATCCCATCCGCCAGGACCACGTCTCAGGTCCGGAACGCGACCTGCGGCTGGATCAGGCCGAACTGCTGATCGAAGTGGCGCTCGGCGGCGACCCCGAGGTATTGACCGCACAGGCCCTGCGCCTGTTGTCGGAAGGGGCGACGATTCCGGCGCTCTATGAAGGGCTGCTCATGGCCGGCGCGCGATTGATCACCTGCTCGCAACCCCAGGACTGGTATGGGCCGATCTGCGCCTTCCTTTTTCTCGAGTCGCTGCACGTGGCGCTCGAAGCGATGGAGCCGACGAGTCAGATTCAAGCCCTACTGCTGGGGGCGTTGATGCTGCAGCGGGCCGCCGCCGAGATCGAGCAGATAGACGCCTACGCCCCGCAGTGCCTCCTGCCCAAAGTCAAATCGGAAGCCCCGGTCATGATCTGGCTCCACCTGGCCGACGCCCTCGATTCGGACGACGAGAAGACGGCGCTGCGCCTGCTGTCCATGGCGCTCGCCTCTGGCAACGACGCCCGCAACCTGTCTTCCTTCTTTGCCTCCTACGCCTCCCGCAACGACGCCCGCCTCTATTCGCTCCTCGACATGCAATACGTCTGCGCCACGCTGCTGGCCTTCGGCCGCGCGCGCCCTCAAACGCAGAACCGCCTCATGGCCGCCATGGTTCATTTCCTCTCCCGCTGCGACAAGGACCACACGCTCTGGGATTTGTTGGCGAATGAATGAAAAATGATTCACATAAATATTTTTAAAATTTTGAAAAATCCCTATTGACAGAGCAAACCTATCCGCCTATCATACTTTTTTGTTTACCAATCTAGGCCGGTGTTTGCCGAAGTCCTCTGTGCTATGATCATCAAAAACAGCGATTTGGCGGATGATACATTTTCCGAGAAGAGGGAGATTTTCGCCGTGAAAAACCTTCGCGATCGTCTTGTTGAAGGACAACTGCAGGACGATGATATCCGCATCATTGAAGAATGGGGACAGAACCAAGAGCGAGATCGTGCTCTTTGTTCTCGATATACCCATTACCTCAGTGATGTTGTAGTGCAGATTAATGCGCTTTGGCCTAAGATCGAATCATCTGATGACAACAAGAGCAAGTTTTCAAAGCTTATTGCCTTTTATAAAAAACTTGTAGGCTCTGATTGTATTGACTTCGTGGATGCTGCATACGCTCCCTGCCAAAAGCGGCAGATGTAGTTTTATCTTTTCTTTTATCGAGTTCGCTTAGTGCCATCAATTCCAGATGATGGACGTGGATTTTCGGATGGATAAAAGCCTTTTGACTTGCTCCTTAATCAGAAGGCTTAATCAAAAGCATGGAAAATCTCCCGTTCGACTACCAAACCAAGTTCCCGCCAGTCTTCTATGTTGAAGCAAAGTGCGGCGCTTCGGCGTGTCCGCAAAAATCAGATGATTATTATATCTCCGGGTACCCCACAGCCGATAATGATCCGAAGGATTGGACGAAGGACATCCTTATTGAGGCATATCGCGGCATGCGCAATATGTACGGCAATCGGCTGTATTTTTCCATGCCGCAACGCTCCACATCCTTTGTTTATCGCAGTGAGCGAGAATTTCTTGAGTCTTATAGCGAACGATTTGCCTGGTGTTTGCATTTTTATGAGTCTACTCATAAAACAGGCCATTTTGCGCCAGGAAGATATAGCGGAATTCTATTTTTAAGACCATGGAATATACATTGTCACGAATCCCGGGAGCCAGAGAAAGCAAAGGATCATTCCTGTGATAGTTCTCCGTCCATCTGTGAAGGTTATCTTCTTCCTCCCCATTATATTAAGCTCTCGCCATATTTCAGTAGCTGCTCTCATCATTATGCTAGTCGCTATTACTCCCTGCCTTTCTCCGCTATTCCTTTCGCCTCTGCGCAACACGGCGGCGCCTGCGGCCATTCCGTGTTGTTTGCTGCACTTCTCATGAGTAATTCCAAAGTAACATTATCACCCTATGAGATAGCTGTTGCCTCAGCCAGCTTTAGCAATATTTCCCACCAGCAAGGTGGTTATCGTCCCATTACTGGTCTTCGACTAAAAGATGCCAAGGCAATTGTTGAAAATATATGCCATGGTAAGGCGCGTTTCCTAATCTATTCTATACGCGATAAAGAGACGGGAAACATATCTGAAGAAGATGAACGTGCTTTTATTGATATGGTTTCTGCATATCTGTATCAAGGTATACCTGTAATCTATGCAGTGGATTATAGCTACCTTTACCCTGATGAGACCGCTCAAGCCAGAATGCCTCCAATACCTGGCGAAAAAAGTGACGAAAAAAATAGCCATATGATATTAATTCACGGAATTGCCCGAACAAAAAGCCCCAATAAACTTCCAATACTCATTTTTGCTGATAGTATGAATTTGCACACAAAAGGAAATATCTTCCACCAGGCATCTGCTAGAAGGATGATCGCTGCCCGATATCGAGGCTGTTCAGACGAGCAGAAGGCAAAGGCAAATGGACTCCAAAGTAGAGATGAAATGGGAGCGAGGGCGCTCTATCTTGAATGTGTGATGCTAGCCTGCGTTCCCGAATGCCTAGTTTTGGATAGCAGCCAGTGTTTGAACAAAGATCAGATATTACAAAAAAAGGCCCATCTTAGGGCCAAAGCTCAACTAGAAGGCTATCTCCTGAGTAAGATTTTCCCTGATATATACGAGGATAC
Source organism: Candidatus Sumerlaeota bacterium (assembly GCA_026398575.1). Next base: position 27,790 of record JAPLSP010000714.1, read on the forward strand.
AGTACGTTGCTACGAAAAAATCCAAGAATTCCGGCTAAGATTTGGGTCTTTCGATGTATCGCGCTACTTATGGATTATTGAAAATATAGATAATAATGGTAACCTTCTAAGTGGGAGCATCTTCGATACTCGTTCAACGGAAATATTCTGCGGCGAATTTTATTTATCTGAGAAGACTGTAACACTTAATGGAAATATTGAAGGCCATGATATGCAGCTTGTTGTTAAAGAGAAAAATGGAAATTTGATTATTGAATAAAGAAATCGAATATGATATTATCAGCCATAAATTCATTTCTTATCCACGATTATCAGGATGATAAGAAGTCGCAGATTTTGCCTACTTTGCATGAGGCATGTCGGCTTTTAAAGGACCGAGGATTTCAGCATGTGGATGTGCTAATCGACTCACAAGATCTTAAGGCAGCCCGTGATGTTGATAATGGCGATTGTCTGGAAACCAAATGTCTATTTCCTGCCAAGAAAATAGCAGAACAGATTAGAAAATCAGTGCGTGCCGGTGGTACTCCTCTTGTTGTTAGTGCATTGGCCACTAACATTCCTAATATTAGCAGCTTATCGGATGATGCAAGGTGGAAAGAAGCAATTGAAGATTTAACCGCATGTCTTTTAGTGGCAGATATAATCCATGCGCGAGCAATTGAGATTGTCTGTGGCCGCAGAATAATAATTGAAAGATCATCCGCGACAGCAGATGCAAAAATCACTGATTATGAGGATAAGAATATTGCAGAAAAAGCTCGAATGCGATTAGCTGAGGGTATTGTCAATGCTTTCATAAACGCAAAGACAGCATTAGGCGGCAAGCGCTTTCCTTATGTTGGTGTAGCTTTGGAAATGGAGCCGGATATACTTGCTCTAGCTAGCAATCATGACGAATGGTATCGCTGCCTAAGAACAGTCCGTAGCTGGATCAAAGATAAATGGAACGGTAATGATACTGATAAGGATGCGCTTCTCAAGCATATTGGCTTAAACCTTGACATCGGCCATTTTATCGTAGCCAAGGACAGAGAGCTAGATCCAACAGTGTATATTAACCGAGTTGAGCATATCTTAGCCTCAGAAAAGAAAGCTATCTTCCATGCTCATATAGGCGATCATGCACTAGGCGGCCATTGGGTTGATGCGCCTGTGTGCAAATTTCATGATCCCAACGACTATAAGCTATTTATTCAATTCTACGAAAATTTAGTTAAGATTTTTAAGGCAGATCGTTCTCCTTATTTCACAGGTGTTTTAGCGATCGAGCTAGAAGCCTGCGGGTGCATCAGCCCAGTTGTATTGTCTCGCGATAAAATTCTTCACCTCTGTGATAAATGGAATACCAGCTACACGAATGATGATGCCGTTATCGAAGACCTTCAGCGCATGATCGCCCAGTTACCGCCAACAGTTCTAAAGAAAGGCTGGATGGAAGGTATCAATTATACTATATACCAATCTATTAAGCATTTAGTTCAAGAAGGTGAAGAGCCTCGTCGCGATGATAAAAGACCTCATGATCCTAATGATGAGATACTCCGCGAAGAAGAGATGAACTTAATTGAGGAATTCCTACGATGCCGAGCAACAGACAATAGAATCGATCTCGCATTAGGGATAGCACGAAGGCTCCTTGATAAACTTGGGCTGGGTATAATGGCCGAATGGCTGACTGATCTAAATCAAATTGAATATGATAGAAATTTTTATCCTGAATATCGTGATCATACGACGCATTCCGTGATGGTCTATCTGTTAGGTCTCTATTTGTATTCAGAATCATCAAAAGTTCGCAGGTTAGTTCAATATAGCAAAGAGATTGGTCATTGCGAGGAAGCTCGGTTTCGTCCTTGCACAAAAGACTGGTTTTCAAGGTGTTGGCTTGCTGCTGCTCTATGTCATGATTTAGGATATATATTTGAATGTGACTCTGAAAAAGTTCGTAATAATGCTTGCAATAAATTAAAGGAATATGCAAAAAGATTTATCCAAAAAGTTATTACAATTCCGTTAACTGGGGCAAAGGTAATTGATAATCACGCGGAATCTATAAATAAATTAATTGCTAGACCACAGTTTGACGGCGTTAAAGATTTGACAGTAAAAAGCATCCCTACTGAGGATTTTTTTTCTCGTATTGGCAATTGTGTCTCTAAAAGTTGCGAGATACCGCCACAAGGATTTTCTAAAATCTTTGATCTTCTTTCTTCAGATTCAAAAACCATTTTAGATCAAGATAGAAAATGGAGACCATTTTATGACCATGGTATTATGTCAGCTGCCTTATTGCAGCGCTTATTAGATATACGAAAAAAATGGTATGAGGATCTAAAATCTATTGAATCATCTTTAATATCTACCCCAGATCTTCCAAGAAGAACTATAGATGCTGTAAAACAGTGGGTAAATAATGAAAAGTTTTGCTATACTGCAGATGAACTTGATTATATTGAAGAAGCTATTGCCGTTCATAATCTGTATTCTGAACACTATCAAGAGGTATTTGAAGGAGCAAAAAAGAATGGTTCCTTAAAAGAATCTGTGGGTAAATTTTGGCTCCGGTAGTTTGCCAAGCTTATGATAGAGCACAATTTCCAAGCATTTGAAGGTCGAAAATCCATAGCTATTTCTCATCGCGACTTTCGCCTTGTTGTTCAGCCCT
>JAPLSP010000760.1 GCA_026398575.1 Candidatus Sumerlaeota bacterium
CGGGCGGCCACAACGCGCCAAGGCCGCCCGACGGAGCGGAGCGGCCTACCATGCGGCGCCAAACTGGACAAATCCTCATCATTGGCTTCGCCGCGCGAACAACGTGGACATCAAACTGGGAGAAATGTAATGCGGTCGGAAGCGGCGCCAGCATTTGGAGTGCGGTTGCTTGCTGCCGCTTTAGCTTCGCCAATCTTGCAGAATATCGTAGCAAAAGCGGCAGTAAACAACCGCACTCCAAATGCTGGCGCTCCTCCTATCCGCATTAAACTTCTCTTTGTTATATGAATACTCGCGATGAAACTATGTCATCGCATTTCCGAATATGGGCGCCAAGTCCGCTTCGGCTTGCCTTCCGCGCCGCGGTTTCCTATTCTCGCCTTGTGAAGATCACCTTCGCATCCCTGCTTCGCAGACCGCTCTCCGCCGACGATTCGCAACCGGTGGAGAATCCATTGATTGCCTATGAGCTGAAGCGGATGCGGCGGACATGGGGTTATCGTATGGGGCGCGTGAGTTGGGCCATCATTGCGATCCTGATCCTGGCATTTCCTTTCCTGTACTCCCAAGTTATGAAATTGATACTACGGCGCGGGAAATGGCCGGCAGATCCTTATGCCTTGATCAGTTGCGTTTTTCCCGCACAAACAATCTACTCTTATGATGCAGCCATGGCAACGACCTCCTGCCTTGCCATCAGTGGGAATATCGTCGGCACCACGACGATCCGTTTGCGCGATATCTCGACATCCTCGGTGACGGCGCTGCTCGTCACTTGGTGTGCCGAAAAATTAGTTTATACATCCGTATATCTGGAAAAAGAATCGCACGCGAACATATCCGGATTGCCAGGCGCAGGAAGCGCCCATACGCTCTGGCGCCTGCGGGGAGCGGCAGTCTCGCGGTGGGAGCTCTGCGATTGGACGGGCGCCGATCTGCAGTTGCCCTCCGCGCGCAGAGATGAAATCCGCGAATTGATCAAACGCGAAACAAGCGCATCGCTGCGTGCAGAAAACCTGTCCCTGCCGCTGCCATATGCAGGGAATCGGGAAGGTTTGGTTAATGCCGAGTCATCGGAGAAACGCTTGTTTGAAACTATTGATCCGCTCAGGGCTGAAAAGTGGGTCGCATTGGATATGCGTCCTTCTTTCCAACCGCCTGTCTATTTCTCTTTATCTTTCATTTCCATTTCTTCCATGGATTTGGCAAACGCGGTAGCAGGAAGCCCTCTCCGGTATTTGTTCCGATCTTACCCGCCGCAAATAGCTTCTTTTGTCCCTTCTCTGGCGTTGCTCAATTTCCTCAAGATGCTTGGGATAATGTCTTTGGCGGGGCTTGTCTGGATGTGCCTAGTCGCGCCGTTTGCGCACGCCGCCACGATTCAGGCGCGCGTCCGAGAGCGTCAGTTCGATCAAATCCGCGTCACCTGCCTGAGCGATGAGGAGATATACGAGGGATCGTTCGCCGGCGCGTGGCGGAGATTGCGCCAACCGATGCTTCTGATCGTTCCCTGCCTCTTTGCGGCGACGGCGCTGATGATCGCGATGTCCGGTATTCACGCCTATGTTTCCTGGTTGAAATTTTTGGAGGATGCGCACGCGCGCAGATGGGCCGTTCAGGCTGCCATTCTCGCATGCGCATGCGTGGCCGCGCCGTTCACAGGCGCCATCTCACTCTGCGCGTGCGCGGCATGCCGTAAAAGCTGGATCGGCAATGCTTTCACGGTGATCGCGATTCCAGTGATTTTTGCTTCAATCGGCGCCATTGCAGGGCCGGTCATTTTGCTGACATCGCATGCGTTCGGAATCGCAGGGCGGCTATCCATTGATTCTTACGATGCATGGCGGGATTGGAGCTGGGCCGCTGGCGCCGGCATCACGCTCGCGCTGATCATCTGGCTTTTTTTCCGGACACTGCGTTGGACGCGGCGCAGTTTTGTGCGGCGGGTGATGGCCAAATGAAACTTTTTTCTTTTCATCCCTCCGGCAATCCGCAGTCGGCGCAAAACCCACTGGTGGTTTATGAGCTGAAGCGGATGCGAAGGACGGGCAGATACCGGTTGGGGCGCGCGCTCTGGGCGCTTCTTCTCGCGGCGTTTCTGTTGTTTCCATTGTGGCGACCCCTGTTGTTCCAACGCATGTTCGGGTACCCGATAGGATCGCCGGGTTATCTCGCACAAGGCAAATTCCTTCCGGCCAAGCAGACGATCTACTCCTATGACAAAGCGGCGGCGACGACCACTTGTCTGATCAGCTATCTGCCTCTCAGCACCATGACGATTCGTCTGCGCGACATTTCCACTTCCGAGACGCCGGCGATGCTGGGGACATATCGGGATGAAGACAATTACGTGTTGCCGAGCTTTATTTCCTTCTACCTGGAAAAATGTCCGCAAGAGCGAAATGTGAAATCGCTTTCATCCGGCAGCGCGAAGGCAGGCTGGCGCCTGAGAGGCGGTTCCATATCCCGATGGAAACCCTGCGAATGGACGTTTGCCGACCTGGCCCTGCCGCGTGCGCGCCGGGATGAAATCCATGCGCTGATCCAGCGCGAAACAAAGGCAACGATCAAGGCGGAAAGTGTGCAATTGCCGTTGCCGGACGCCATGTATCGAACTGCTTCCTTTAACATGATGTGGGCGCCGCCGAATCGCCTTTTCGAGGCGTCCGATCCCTTCAACCTGGGCGAATGGATTACGCTGGAAGCGCGTTTGGGTTGTCGGCCTCCGGTCTGTTATCCTGATTGGACTTTCGGAGCTTTATACAGAATGGGTTTGCCCGATATTCTCATGGGGAAAAAGGCCGGAATGTTTTTGTCCCCCTCTAGTTACATGGATCACCTCACGCCTTCTCTTCAGTTATCCATTTCGCTCGGATTGCTTAGAGGCGCAGCATTGGCAGGATTCGTTTTGTTCTGTTTATTAATGCCGTTTGCTTACGCGGCCGAAATTCAAAAGCGGATCAATGCGCCGCAGTTCGATCAAATCCGCGTCACCTGCCTGGGCGAGGAAGAGATCTATGAAGGTTTGTTTGCGGGCGCATGGCTGAGATTGAGGCAAACGATGCTTTTAATTGTGATCTGTCTTCTCGCCGCTACGGTACTGACAGCGGCAATGGCCGGCATCCATGCTTACGTAGCGTGGCGCAATCACCTGGATTATGCGTTCACGCGCGAATCGGCGGTTCCGATTATCATATTTGCATGTGTTTGTATTGGAGCGCCGTTAGTGAGCGCTGTCTCGCTCTGCGCATGCGCAACCTGGGGCAGAAACTGGATGCGCAGGTTATTCATTGGGATCGCTATTCCGGCGATCTTCATATCCGCCGGCGTTATTACGTCGCTGGCCATCATATTAGCGCTGCGTTCGATCGGAATTTTGCGGGGACTGTCGGAGGATTCTCTGGGGGCTTTGGGTGATTGGGGCTGGGCGGGTGGCGCCGCTTCGACGCTCGCGCTGATCGTCTGGATTTTCATCCGGACGCTGCGCTGGACGCGGCGCAACTTTGTGCGGCGGGTAATAGAAAGATGAAGCCCTTTTCTTCTCACCCATCCAACGATCCGCTTCCCGTGGACAACCCGCTCCGCGCGCTTGAAGAGCGCCGGATGCGGCGCTCACATTCGTAACGGCGCTCAGGATTCCTTCAGATCGCGGCCTTCGATATTGACGCCAAGCGCCTCAAGATGGCGCGCGAATTCGGCGCCGACGAATTGCTCAACTCCAAGGCCCCGGACCTCGATGCGCGCATCGCCTCTATCACGGAAGGCAAAGGCTTCGACGTGATGGTGGACATGGCCGGCGGCAAGCGCGAGGTTCTGGATATGTGTTTCAAGCGCGTGCGCGACGGCGGAACGGTGCTGCTGTTCGGATTATACGGAGATGAGACGATCGCCTTCGATCCGAAGAAAATTTTGAAGCGCGCCTATCGCGCGTTTACTGGGAGCGCCACAGGGAGCGCCGGCCTCTCAGCCGGCGAGTGATAAGCAATTGTATAAGCTACACACGCCGGCACGGGAGCCGGCGCGCCCAGGGGCGCTCCCAGAGGCTCCCAGTTAAAAAACTCCAGGGATGAAACGGTATTTTACTTTCTGGCAATAGGCCACATAGTCGGGATCGCGCATAAGGAGTCGTTCTTCTGTTATCGCGCGCAGAAAATAGATCGTGCTCCAGCCGATGAAGCCCCACACCGTCATGACGCAGAACAGCAGATATTCCTTCCAAGTAAATAGCGGGTCCGCCATATAAGGCGCGAAAGAGGGAATCAGCGTCGTCAGCCAGAAAATATTTTTCCCAAAATAGCCCGGATGGCGAATGAAGCGATAAGGACCCCAGGTCACAATGCCGCGGTTGGTCAGATTGCTGGCTTTGGTGAAGAGCGACAGCGACGACGCGGTCATCAACAACAGGCACAGCACGGCGACGCCTCTCAAGACCCACGTCATGGGATGCGCCAGATCGCGGCAAAAGAGAATGTGCATTTCGTGGTTCGACGGCCCGAAAAACGCGGCGGTCGCCATATTGAACGGCCCGTAACAAATGATACACACCAGAATATGCCAGGGGTTCGTTTCCACGTAGCGCACGCGGTTCTTCAGCAGCGCGGACTCGGTGTGGTAGCCGAATGCGAAGAGCGACCCATCTATCACGAAAGCCGCCGCGACCATGAGCCGGAAGCAGGTGTCGAAAAAAAGCATCCCTTGTCCGAAGCGGATCTGCCCAAACAGATCGGGGAGCGTCCGGCATTCTTTCCACACCGGAGCGTTCAGCGCCATCAAGGCGGAGTTGATCATCAGCGGCCCATAGAAGAGTTTGATCGCGAAGAACATCAGGGCGTGCTTTTCCGCGTATGCGGGGCGCCACCCCAGCGTTTCGCCCTCCGGCGATGGACGCCGAAAGATCAGCCGGAAAAGCCGCGCCAGATACCCGCCGATCAAAAGATTCTTGGAGGTCCAGAGCGACCGGGGCCGGAAAATGAAAACAATCAGCGGCGCGATCGTCAGGTAAGCGGCATAAGCATAAACGTAATACCACGCAGCGGCGCGGTCGAAGATTGTGGGCCGCAGCAGCCCCTGAAACCAGGGACTGACCGTCACGAACAGGAGCGCCGCGCCATAAAGGAGCGCCGAAACCAGATAATGCCGCAACGCCTGGCGGAACGAGGCGCGGGGCAGATTCGGATCGAGACAGGAGAGGTTGTATTGCCGGTCGAAATCCGCCTGCGCATCCGGTTTTTCATCCGGCTTGTTTGTGATGGGATTTTTTTCGCTGATCGCCATGCGAAGCCTCTGATCCATAAATTCTATAGCAATTCGCTGATCGGCCTGCGCGCGGCGCGGGCGATTTGCGGCAGAGCGAAGAGGCATACGAACGCCATGACGAGCGGCAGCGTCAGCAGCGCCGCGCCAAGGGCAGGCTCGAGGCGCAAGACGCCGATGAAATCATACGCGGCGGTGAAGCTCGCGAGCGGTCCGCGCAAAAATAGAAACACGCTGGCGCCAAGTCCGCCGCCGATCGCGCATCCCATGGCCGTCACCAGAAGCGCCTCGCCGGCGTATATCATGAACACGCTCCCCGGCGCCGCGCCTACCGCGCGCAGGATGCCGATCTGCTCGCGCTGCTGCATCAGGATCAGCGTGAAGGTGTTCCAGAGGTTGAGCCCCGCCAGCGCGAGCACGAGCGCGCCGAATCCGCCGACGCCCGCCGTCACAAGCGCGAGCGTCAGGCGCGTGCGCTGCAAGAGATCGCGATGGCTCTCGACGTTCAGTCCCGCCTTCGCGAGGCGCTGTTCGATCTCGGCGTAGTCGGCGGCCGAGGCGGTCGAGACGTGGAGCGCCGTGCAGCCTTCCGAACGCTTGCCATGATACCAGCGGTTCCACGCCTGCGCGTATTCGTAAGGCACGACCAATCCGATCAGCGAGATATTGCGCGTCAGGCCGACGATGCGGCATTCGAGCTCGCGCTTGCGCTCGCTCGGACCTGTGCAGATGGATTCGCCCAGGATCAACGTGAACCGCCGCCCGATGACCGCCGACTCGTTGACGCGCGGCAGGCTTTGGCTTTCGGCGTAACCGAGGTTATACATCTCGAGAAAGTAGCGCGAGGCCACAACGGGAACCGTGGCGCTGGGCGAAGAGTCGTAGGCGAACGTCTGATCCGGCGCAATCTCGGAAGCGACCAATTGCCGGTCCACGCCGTTGACGATGGCGTCGGTGTCAATCTCGTTGCCCAGCAAACTGACATGCGCGCTGATGGGAAAGGTAATGGCCGTCTGGCGCGCCACCGAGGCCACGCCGGGCCAGCTTGAGATATCCTTGATCTGATCCTCCGTGATGCGGCTCGGCCCCATCTGAAGAATCAGCAGATTGGCCACCTGGGGGCGAACGACCAGCCGGTTGGCCGGGAAGACCGCCTCGAGCCGCGGCGCAATTTCGCGCAGCGCCATCCATCCCGCGCCCGCCGCCATCATCCAGACCAGCGCCGCCGCGGCCACGCCCGCCACGGCAGCCAGCGCGCGCAACTTCGAGCCCATCAAGTGGCGGCGGATGAAGAGTAGATAGGAAGCGAAGCGCATGGGTTCAGGGGTCAGGGGTCGGGGGTGTCATTTGTCCAGAATTGATCGCAGCCATGATAAATCGCGGCTGCAAGATGAATAGCGTCGGGAGTTTTGACATTGCTATCAGCTCTGATTTGGGCCGCCAAGTTAAAAACACCACGATTTAGGGCAAGAAAACCGGCGCGTGCAAAAAACTGCTCATAAGATTCCAAGGTTTGCTTATCATTATTGCGCAAGGGAACAACATGGCACTCCATTCTCACCAAGTCTGAAACACAAATCTCGCAGTCATCGTATTCATCAAGCGCTTCTTTTATTTTCTTTTGAAAGGCAGAGGCGCCTTCGATTAGATAAATAACGATACAGGAATCCAGGAAAATTCTATTTCGGTTCAGTCCCATGAATCTCTTTCCTTTCGCAGAGACTCATCAATGTCTTTTTTCGAACGAGTTTTTCTAGGACGCTTTTCCAGCTCGTCCAGGAATTTTAATAGCGCTTGCTTGCGTCCTTTAGGAGCAGGTGGAGACGCTAAAATTAATACTTCCACTGGTCCCGGTTCAACATCAATTGGAGCTGTCAACAGAAGCGTATGGTCCGGTTTAACCGTCGCCATTATTCGATAAGCCTGCATTGCCATCTTCCTTCCTATTCATTATTTCCTGCTGAAATCATTTCTTGTTAATTCATTGATATCTATCTATCGCCTCACCGCTTTGACCATTGCCGCCCGCAGAACGCGGCCATGGAGGAGATAGCCTTTTTGCAGAACCTCGATGATCGTTTCGGGCTCGTGGCCCGGACTGATCTCGGCGGTCACCGCCTGATGTTTCGCTGGATCGAACTTATCGCGGGGTTTCGGATCAATGATTTCGACACCGTGCTGCTGCAGCGTCGCGATAAATTGCTGATGAATCAGCTCCACGCCTGAATGCAGCGTCTTAATGTCATTGACCTGTTCCGCCCCTAGAACCGCGCGCTCGAGATTGTCCACCGTCTCAAGAAGGCTCTTGAGGATGGCTTCGCCGGCGAACTTGCGCTGTTCTTCGCGCTCCTTGACCGTGCGTTTGCGGAAGTTCTCCATATCCGACCGCGCCCGCAGGTACTGGTCCTGCAATTGCGCCACCTGCGCGCGGAGGGCGGCGGCTTCTTCCTCGCGAATGCCGCCGGCGATTTCTTCCGCGCGAACGCGCCCGACGGCTCTGCGCTCCAGGGCGGATGAGACCGCCACCGGCGCCGAACGATAAACTTCGCGTCTCAGACGGTAGAGCCGCCGCCTGGGCGAGCGCTCCACGCCGCCGGATTTATTGGCGTCCCCACACATGGAAGACGCGCTGCAAAACGTTTTCGATCGCCCCATATCGCTTCATCCTCCCCCATACGCATCTGATGAGAGGCGTCGTGGCAAGGAATATCGCCTGCCCGCGCCTTCAGTTTTTTTTCAGATTCGAAAGCCCCTGATTATGATCTTGCTTCATCCAGGGATTCAAAGGAAAAGCGCGTCTGCATGAAATGATGAAAGGATGAAATGATAAAATGCCTATTCATGTCGCGCGCCCATGAAACGCGAAACACCGCTTGCGCCGCAAAAATCGCCGAATAAGATTAACGCCGTGCCGGCAAGTCCCGGACGCGAGTAGGTCCCGGACGCCGGACGGGACGAGTAAAATATAAAATGAGAAATGAGAAATGAGAAGTGGTTTTCAATGTAAAATGAGAAATGAGAAATTGAAAATGAACCGCGCGAATGAGGGCGGCATGGACAATCGCAAGGCCGCGTTGAGCTTGAATGCGGCGATAGCGGCTTGCGGGTACAATCAGATGCAATAAATTCGTCATGCTGCTTTCGCGTTCGGGGTTCATTTTCAATTTCTCATTTCTCATTTCTCATTTTACATTAAAACTTCTCCATTATTGGTTTGTGTATGTCCCGCCGGACCCAACTACTGGTTTATTTCGCCGCTGTCTTGTGCATGGCCGCTGCTGCGGGCGGCATGCACGATTCGATTTTCAATAACTTCCTCAACTACGAGTACAAGATGTCCGCCGGCCAGCGCGGCCATCTCGAATTCCCGCGCGAATTGCCGGGACTGATGGTAGTGGTGATGACGGGGATATTATGCGCGCTGTCCGTCACGCGCATGGCTACTCTGGCCACCATTATTTTCGCCGCCGGCATGATGGGCCTGGGGCTGTTGGGACAGGTCTATCCCCTCATGATCCTGATGATGATCCTCGGCAGCACGGGTCTGCACCTGCTGATGCCCGCCGGCTCGACGCTGACGCTGGCGCTGGCCGAAGAGGGGCGCAAAGGCAAGCGCATGGGGCAGGTCGGCGTGATGGAAAACGTGGGGATCGTGCTCGGCGCCGGCGTCGTCTGGCTGATGTTCCGCGCCATGCATCTTCCGTACCGCGCCGGATTCATGGCGGCGGGCGCCCTGGGCCTTATGAGCGCTTTTTTCTTCAGCCGCCTGCGCGTGCCCGGGATTCACGGACGCCGCGCGCGCTTTCTCGTGCGCAAAAAATATTCGCTCTACTACGCCCTGGAATTCCTTTGGGGCGCGCGCAAGCAAATCTTCATTACCTTCGGCCCCTGGGTGCTGATCAAGATTTATGGCCGCGAGCCGGATTCGATCGGCATCCTGCTGATGATCGGCGCGCTGCTCGGGATCGTCGCCCGCCCGCTAGCCGGATGGTGCATTGACCGCTTTGGCGAGCGAAAAGTGCTGATCGCCGATGGATTGATTTTATCGGTCGTGTGCATCGGTTATGGCTACGCGCTGAAGTTCGCGCCCGACACCGACACTGCGCGCCGCATTGCCTGCGCCTGCTTCATCGCCGACAACCTGCTGATGGCGCTGAGCGTGGCGCGCGCGATCTACCTCTCGCGCATGTCGCCCTCGCATGAAGAAACCGCCTCCACACTCTCGATGGGCATCTCCATCAATCACCTCGTCTCGATGATCATCCCGACTTTCGCCGGCTTGCTGTGGGACGGCCTCGGCTACGAAAAAGTCTTCCTGGCCGCCGCGTTCCTCGCGCTCTGCAACGCCGCAACGGCGTCCTTCATGCCCAAGAAGCGCAGAGCGGTGGCTTGATTTCACGCGCTCCAGTCAATGGCGAGACAGCGCTGCGGGCGCTACGCTTGACGCTTTGCAGAATTACCTTTACTGCTTTTGCGGATATGGGCGCCGAACGCGTTGACACCGGCGGCGGAGGCGGATAGGCTCGATGTTCTTTGAATTTGAACGCGCGAAAATCGCCGAAAGGCTTGGAAGGATTTTGCCATGTTGGAGCAATACTTGAAACACGTTGAAGAGCGCGGCGCCGCGGGGTTGCCGCCGCTGCCGCTCAATGCGGATCAGACCAGGCGCCTTTGCGAACTGCTGCGCCGGCCACCTGAGGCGCATAAAGATTTGCTGGTGGATATGCTGGCTAACCGCGTGCCGGCGGGCGTGGACGCGGCGGCGAAGGTGAAGGCCGAGTTCCTTGCCGCCATCGCCAAGGGCGCCGCTTCGTCGCCACTGATTGACCGCAAGCGCGCGGTCGAACTGCTGGGGACGATGCTGGGCGGCTTCAACGTCGCGCCGCTTGTCGCGCTGCTGGAAGACGCCGAACTGGGCGCGGCGGCGGCCAAAGCGCTGGAACATACGCTGCTCGTTTATGACGCCTTTGAAAAAATCGCGCAGCTTGCCCTGCCGCCTCATTCCAACGCTAGGGCGCTCCAGGTTATGCAATCATGGGCCGACGCCAAGTGGTTCACTTCTCGCCTGGCCGTTCCAGAAGCGATCCGCGCGGTGGTATTCAAAGTCGAGGGCGAAATCAACACGGATGACTTTTCGCCCGCTCGGTATGCCCCGACGCGGCCCGATATTCCGCTTCACGCGAAGACGATGGGCGAGACGCGTTTCCCCGGCGGCATTGCGGAGATCGAACGCCTGCGCGCCGAAACGGGATTGCCCGTGGCGTTTGTGGGCGATGTGATCGGCACGGGTTCCTCGCGCAAGTCGGCGTGCAATTCGCTCCTCTGGCACATCGGCGAAGATATTCCGCATGTCCCGAACAAACGGCGAGGCGGATTGATCCTGGGCGGAGCAATCGCGCCGATCTTTTTCAACACCGCCGAGGATTCGGGCGCGCTGCCAATCCAGTGCGACGTGACAAAGCTGGCGACGGGGCAGAAGATCGTTGTTCGCGCCCGCGACGGAAAAATCACGGACGACTCCGGCGCCACACTGAGCGCTTTCACAATCAAGCCCGCCGCGCTGCTCGATGAATATCGCGCCGGCGGGCGCGTGCCGCTCATCATCGGCAAAGCGCTGACCGAGCGGGCGCGCAAGGCGCTGGGGATGGGAGCGTCGAGCGCGTTTATTTCCCCTGGGAGCGCGGGCGTCCTCGCCCGCAAAGAGGCGCCTCCACCAACAACGCGGATTGCGGGCGAGGACGCCCGCACTCCCAGGGGCTATACGCTGGCCCAAAAACTCGTCGGGCGGGCGTGTGGCGTGGAAGGAGTTCTTCCGGGCGCGGCCGTCATGCCGAAGATGACGACCGTCGGCAGCCAGGATACGACCGGGCCGATGACCGCCGGCGAGATCAAGGAATTGGCGTGCCTCAAATTTCAGTGCGGGCTCTTCATGCAGTCGTTCTGCCACACGGCGGCCTATCCGACCGACACCGACAAGAAGACGCATCAGACGCTGCCCGAGTTCGTGACTTCGTGCGGTGGCGTGGCCCTCAAGCCCGGCGACGGCGTCATTCATTCGTGGCTCAACCGCATGATCCTGCCCGACACCGTCGGCACGGGCGGCGACAGCCATACGCGCTTCCCGATGGGGATTTCGTTTCCCGCCGGATCGGGCGCGGTGGCGTTCGCCGCGGCGCTCGGCGTCATGCCGATTGAAATGCCCGAGTCCGTGCTCGTGCGCTTCAGCGGCGCGTTCCACCCGGGCATCACGCTGCGCGACGCCGTCAACGCCATCCCCTATTTCGCGATCAAGCAGGGCATGCTGACGGTGGCCAAGAAGAATAAGAAAAATGCTTTCAATGGGCGCATCCTCGAAATGGAGGGGCTGGACAGGATGACGGTGGACCAGGCTTACGAGCTGGCGGACGCCTCGGCCGAACGCTCGGCGGCGGCCTGCGCCATCGAACTAGGCAAGGAAAAGATCGTCGAGCACCTGTGCGGCAGCGTGGCGCTCCTGCAGTCGCTCATCGCCGCCGGATATCAGGACTCGGCGGCCCTGCGCGCGCGCATCGAGGCGATGGAGCAATGGCTCGCTGAGAAACCGGCGCTGCTACAGCGCGATCCCGGCGCCGAATTCGCCGCGCGGCTCGACATTGATCTCGGCGCCGTCACGGAACCAATCTTGTGCTGCCCAAACGATCCGGACGACGTCAAACTTCTAAGCGAAGTGGCGGGACGCAAGATTGACGAAGTCTTCATCGGCTCGTGCATGTTGCACCTGGCGCACTTCCGCGCGGCAACGGAAATTTTGAAGGGCGCCAGTGGACGGTCGCAGCAGTCGGACCGGTCAGACCCGTCGGACGCGTCGCACCGGTCGGACGCGTCGGATCGGGCAGGGGCGCCGCGAAAGCTTGCGGCCAAGCTTTGGATCGCGCCTCCAACGCGGATGGACCGCGATCAGATGATCGCCGAGGGCGTCATGGACACCTTGGAATCCGTCGGCGCCCGCATCGAGATTCCGGGTTGCTCGCTCTGCATGGGCAATCAGGCGCGTGTGGCGGACAATGCGACGGTCTTTTCAACTTCGACGCGCAACTTTGACAACCGCATGGGGACGAACACGCAGGTTTTTCTGGGCAGCGCCGAAGTGGCCGCTGTCTGCGCCCTGCTGGGCCGCATCCCGACGCCTGAGGAGTATAGAAAGATTTTCGAGGAATCCATTGCGCCTTACGCCGAGGATGTCTATCGTCCGTTGAAACTCGAATAGTCTGAACCCATCGTCATGTGACGCCGGATATCAGAACGCAAACGGCTGGTCCGGAAAAGGGAATTCATGAGGATTTGCGCTTGAACCGCCAAGCAGGAAGTGTAACAGTTCTTAGCAGTTCTGCTATAGATTGTTACTTGAATGGATTCACGCGATCAATTACAGCGGCTTCTTGTTCGCGTCGTGGCGACTCACCGGGCGGGAATCAGGCTTTGCTTAATCGGCGGGTTTCGCCTCCGATTCCTGAGCCAGAGCGCCAGGATGTCGGAGGACGTTGATTATCATTGGGATGGCGACCTGGACGAAAAACAAGGCGAGATAATCACACTGCTTCGCCGCCATCTGCTGCCGGAAGTCCGCCGTAGCCTGGGGTTCGATGGGTCGGTCTTCGCGGCAACGGGACCGGACGCCGACTCGCCTGCAACCCGCGTCGTTAATGCAGCCTTCTATCGCGTTGGCGTTCCTCATAGCCGCATTGAAATCTCTGTGGACATCACGCGTATTGTCTGTCACGACCGATTTGACGCGCGTCCCGCTGACGGAGTAGTGTATCCGACGGTTTCGGATCAGGATTTGATCGAGAGCAAAGTAATTGCGCTATTCAGCCGAGCCGTGGTCCAAGCGCGTGACTTGGTGGATCTCTTCCTATTTGGCGCCTGGCTATCCGAGGATTCAGCCAAGAGAATCCGTAGAAAACTGAAAGAGGCTTCGCTCAGCCGTGAGGCCGTGGCCGGAAGGTTGAGACTGATTCTGGCGGGACGTTCTCAACTCATCCGGAATATCCAGGCAGTTCTTGACACTCAGATGGAACCTGCCGCCGCTGCCAATATCAACGCCGCAGGCGGCTGCCGGCGCGTATTTGACGGCGTTTGGGATTTGATCCATGAGAAACTAAATCTGGTTAATTCTGAAAATAGCAAAGCAGCGAAGAGAAAGGGGAACCGTCCATGACTGCAATGGAATGGCGGCTCTACCTTGAAGAGCGGCGCAGGGAGGGAAAGTCCTGTTTTACGATTGCTGAGCTGGCCAATGTATCGGGCCTTTCACCCTCCGTGCTCAACGTCCAACTGGCGCGCCTGGTCAAGCGGGGAGTGATTGCGCGTCATGCGCGCGGCAGGTATGGAGCGCCCGGCGCATTGGCGCCCGAAGTCCTGCTGCCAGGCCTGGACGCTAGCGCTTACCTGACCGCCGCCTACGCGTTAAACAAACATGGCCTGATTACCCAAGTCCCGGCGGCGCTGTCTTGTTTCACCAACCGGCGCCACAATCGTTCGCGCGAGCGCGTCACGGCAGCGGGCCGGTTTGTCTTCGTTTGCGTCAAGCCTCCCATTTACGCCCTCCCGCGCAAGGGAGTCCTTGCCGATCCCGAGCAGGCTCTGTGCGATTTTGTCTATCTGACGCTTCGCAGCGGCGGCGCCCCTGAGGGGCTCGTGACATTTCGCAATCTTGACCGGCTGCGCAAATCCCGGCTGTTCCGCCTGGCGCGCCGCTATCCTTCGACGATTGGCGAAAGGATCGCCGCCATCCTTCAGCGCTCATCCAGGGCTTGAAAACTGCGCCGCCACTGATTATTCTTTTCCGGTTGCTTTGCGCCGTTCCTTCTGTTCATCGCGAACTCATTCATTATGGAAACGTGGCAGAGATCAGAAAAGGCAGGGATTTCCAAATATGAAAAACCTCAATCATCTTACCCGTCAGCAATTCCTTCAAACCGCCGGCGCCGCCGCAACCGCGCTGGCAGCGAGCGCGGGCGCGCCGTTCATCATACCTTCATCCGCCCGCGGCGCAAACGCGCCAAGCAATCGCATCAACGTCGCGATGATTGGGACGGGGAACCAAGGCACGCTCGATATGAAAGGGTTCCTTGCCGAAAGCGACGCGCAGGTCGTGGCCGTCTGTGATATCAACCGCGCCAGCTACGGCTACAAAACGGAAGACCAGTTCCTCGGGCGCGAACCCGCCCGCAAGCTCGTGGAAGAGCATTACGCCGAGCAAAAGCGGTCCGGCGCCTTTCGCGGCTGCGACGCCTATACCGACTTCCGCGAAGTCCTGGCCCGCCCGGACGTTGACGCCGTCGCGATCGTTGTCCCCGATCACTGGCATGCCCTCATGACCGTCCGGGCGGCGCAGGCTGGCAAGGATATTTATTGCGAGAAGCCGCTCGGCCTGACGGTGGCCGATGGCCGCGCGATGATCGAAGCCGTCCGCCGGCACGCCGTCGTGTTTCAGACCGGCAGCCACGAGCGCTCGCGCTATCAGACGCGCTTCGTCTGCGAACTGGTCCGCAACGGAAGGATCGGCCAGCTCAAGCGCATCCAGGCGGTGGTCGGCCCGTGGAATAAATTCGGTCCCGCCGCCGGATGGGCGCCGAACCCCGTGCCGGACGGATTCGATTATGAAACATGGCTGGGCCCCGCGCCGTGGGCGCCGTATCATAAGGACCGCTGCCTCTATAACTTCCGGTTCATTCTCGACTACTCCGACGGCCAGGTGACCAACTACGGCGCGCATTCGCTCGACATGGCGCAGTGGGGGAACGGCGCCGACCGCTCCGGCCCCGTCGAGTTCGAAGACCTGGGGAGCGAATGGCCCGCCGACGGCCTCTTTACTGTGGCTAAAACCGTTCATTTCCGCACCCGCTATGCCAATGGCGTGGAACTCGAATGCATTACGCGGAATGACAACGTTTCGTGCCGCTTCGAGGGAACAGAAGGTTTTGTCGAAACCGGTTACGGCGGATATTTCGCCCAGCCGGAGTCGCTGAAAAAATCCATCATCGGCCCGAGCGAAATTCATCTCGGTTCGAGCGTCAATCACATCCGCAATTTCCTGGATTGCGTCAAGACGCGCGAAGACCCGATCGCGCCCGTCGAAATCGGCCACAGCTCGGCCGCGGTTTGCCACGTC
Organism: Candidatus Sumerlaeota bacterium; assembly: GCA_026398575.1. The sequence goes on from JAPLSP010000760.1 coordinate 15,407, forward strand.
GCCAACATCGCCATGCGCCTCAAACGCAAGTTGCAGTGGGACCCCAAAACCGAGCGCTTTGTCGGCGACGATGAAGCCAACCGCCTTCTCTCCCGCGCTTATCGCGAGCCGTGGACGCTCTGAGGGGACAGAATAAGAAGCGTTAGGGAAATTAATGCCGGAGTCACTTCGCCGGCTTGGAGCTTTTAGCCGCGCTGGCATTATTCGCTAATCGTTCTCTGATCCATTGAGGGCGATTGGTGGTGATTGAATTCACGCCAAATGAAGCGAATCGCCGGGCTTCGTCGGCCTTGTCTATCGTCCAGACGTGGAATTCGAATCCGGCATCCTGAAACTTGCGGACAAATTCCCTGTCAACAGCGTCATTCCCCTCGCAATCCAGGCCATCGGCTTTGATCTCTTTCAAGGTCGCAAGAATTTCCTCCACCGGTGGATTTCTCGCTCCCGTCGCCTTGTCTTTTTTGATGGTCGTTAGCCAGAGGGTTTTGATGCCGGCGATCTCACGCTTGGCCACGGCAACTTCCGCCTTCTCGAATGAGATTATGACGATCTGTTTCGGCTTCAGCGACGATTGCGCGAGGGCCCGCTTGATGATCGCGATCTCGTTCGGCGCTTTGATTTCGATGTAAATCTTTTTGCCGCGAGGCACAATCGCCAGGACTTCCTCAATTGTAGGGATACGCTCGCCTTTCCACGCTGCGCCTTTCCAGCCGCCAGCGTCAACCTGCCGCAATTGCGCGAAAGTGGATTGGGCGATCTCCAGCGTTTTGTCGCCGGTCCTCTCGGTCGTGGCATCGTGGCTGCAGACGATCTTGCCGTCCCGGGTCAGCCGGAAATCGCCTTCGATGCCGTCGGCGCTCTGGCGCCATGCGAGCTTGAAGGCGGCGAGCGTGTTTTCAGGCGCGTCGAAAGAAGCGCCCCGATGAGCGATGATTTCGAGCATGGATCCCTCCGAATGCCTTCAAGCAAAACCACATAAATGCATTCAAATTGCCCTCAAGGATTCTTCAGAGCGTCGCCCAGCGTGATAAGGGTCAGTTTCAACGGCGCGGGAGACGCTGCGGAGACGGAGATTTGATTCCCGCCCGCGGCCAGGGTTGGCGCGGCGCTGGTTGGATTGATCGTTTGCAGAAGCGCGCCGTGGCTATCGAAGATTCGGATCATTCCATCCGCCCACGATTCGGCGTAGTCGCCGGTTTTCAATTCCGCTGGAATCGCCAGCCGCGCGGGGCCAACTGCAATCTCGGGATTCTTGACGGCGCCTTCGGTTTCCTTGAGCGCCTCGACAAGCCCCACCGCGCATTGCACAGGCGCTTTGGAGAGGCGCATCCAGCGCAGGTTCAGGGCCACGATCCTCTGATAATTAAATCCATACATGGCCGCCTTGAAGGCGTAGTTGGCATTCGCAGGGCGGAATTCGGGCAGCATCCGCTCAGTTGTCGGCTCGGAGATGACGATTGTTTTTTCGCCCGTAATATTGAGGTCAATATAATGATCGCGGTAGGTCTTGCCATCCGCTTCCAGCTGGACGTTCAGTACCGCGCATGGCTCTCCCGCTGCCGGCGCCGGCGAGTCCACGCGGAGCCTCACCGCGAGGGCGCGATGCTTAAGCAGATCGAGCGCCTTGCCGTCGCTGCCGCCCAGGCGCGCGCCAGGCCCAACCATGAAAACGCTGACCTGCTCGCCGGCGGGGCGCGTGTACTCGATCCGTCCGGCCAGCGCGCCGGGCATCGGCGCCTTGGCGTCCGGCAGTTTCAAAGCGACGGGCGCTTCCGGTTGCAGCAATGAAATATTGCCAGTGGTACCCGCCGCCGCCAGCGATGGAACGGCCTGAAGGCGGAACTTCAGCGGCTGCGCGCCAAACGGATTGACCGCCGCGATTGCGCCCGGCGCAGCAGCTCGATAATTGTCATAGCGAACCGGACAAAACGACGGTTTGCCATCCGCCATCGTCAGGCGCCATTCGCCCTGCCGCAGCCGTTCGCGCACAGCCGCCGATATTTTTCCCGACAGCCGCAGGCGCTCATATTGTCCCAGCAAGCGCAGCAGCTCCTCGGTCCGGCCATTTTTCTTCAGGGCGGCCAGATGCGTTTCCAGCGAGACCGGCGAATCGAGCGCCAGCATGCGCACGGCGTAGTATTCGACTTCGTCCGGACTGGTGGCCGGCTGATGAGGCGCCGCGTCGAGAAAGCCCCACCAACCAAGGTCGGCGGGCATGAAGCTCTTTGTGTAGTGCTGCCATGAATCGGCGATTTTGTGATAGTCAAGATATTGCTTGGGCGCGACGGCGGCGAAATCGTCACAGCAGCCGCGCGCGAAGATATGCCACGTCCAAGCCGTTCCGCCCGATCCCTGCACGAGAATATCCCGGCGCACGCGCTGATAGACGGCCATCTGTTGCTGGCTGACCCAATACCAATACGGGCCGTTCGCCGAATTGCACTCGCCGCCGTCGAAGTAGATCATGTCGAATCCGCAGCGGTTGAAAACGCCCGCGACGCGCTCGGCCAGTTCATCCTTGAGCGGGGTTTTCAAGTCCACGAGGTAAGAGCCATAACGCTCGCAGAGGTGCTGGATTTTATCGCCAGCCTTGTGAGGCGCCGCTTTCGTGCCGGCATAGCCGCGGACGCATTGGAGAAACGTCTTGTCGTCAGCGCCGCCCGTCCTGCGGTACTGGATGATCTCGTCGCCGATCACGAAATCCATCCCCTGCTTCCCGCTGCCATAATAGGCATGCTCCTGGGGAAACGCGTCCAGAGGCGCGGCGGATGGAATGTCTTTGGTTTGGGCGTCAATGTCGGCGGCCAGAATCGCCTCCGCATCCTTGAGCAACCGCGGATCGGGACGCGGACGCACGAGCGGATCGTTTTTGCTGACGAAGCTGGTCAGCATGTGCATCCCCACCTTCAAGCCCGCCGCGTGGCATTTATCAATCGTGGCCTGGAGGCTTTCTTCGCCTTTGGGGAAATTCTTCAGATTGATCGGATACAACCCCAGCGAAGTGGACCACGTGCCGCTGTAGGTCATGATATAAGCGAACTCGCCGAGCTTCGCATAGCGGATTGTCTCATCGGCGTTGGCCTCGGTCAGGTCCGTGAAAAGATAGCCGCGCCGGACGTCCTGCGAAGTTTTCGCCCATTGCCCGCCAAGGGTGGGCGAAGGAAGCCGGCAATCGCGCTCCACCTCCTGCGCGACGCTGAGAAACTGCGCCGTGGGGACGGCGATAATGGCAGCTTTTTCTCCCGCCATTCCAAACTCAGGATAGACGATCGCGGACGAGCCTGCTGTATTCACGCGGTCGCTCAACCCCATCAGGCAAACGGCGAAGCGATCATTCCAGCGGATGCCAATCCATCCGCCGATGTTCTCCGATATGTTGGCGTTGAGTTGCGCAAAGCAAATTTCCTGCGCGCCCTCGCCCCGGACGGCGGCCAGCTCAACCAGAAAATAATGAGGCCGCGTCGTGATGCGGCAATCAGCCGTAACGCCGGAATCGCCGAAAGCAATTTCGAGCCCCTCTCCGCGCCGCGCGACAGCCGAAGCCGCAAAAGTCTTGCCGCCTTTTTTCACCCAGGCGATGCGTGAATTCGAAGCCAGCCATTCGCCGCCGGTCTTCTTCTCCAGCAGGCTCTTGTTCATCCCATCCGAGCCAATGCTCCAGCGGATCAGATCGTTCTCAAAAACAAATTCTTCGCCGCACGCGGCTTTGGGAGCGCTCAACAGCGATATCGCCGCAACGGCGCCAATGATCAACATGAGACGCTTCATGGGCATAACACTCCTTGGCTATCCAGACTTGATCCAGATACAGCATTACGCTGGCATCACATTAAGCTGACAAAGCATTCGAGAATAAAACTGATTTATATTTTACAGCCGGAGAGTTTCAGCCACAAGCAAAACCGACCGGACCTTGCGATCCGGGCGGTTTGGGAATTTCTGTTTGGGAATTTCAAATTTGACAAAGAAACCTGGGCGCGCAAAAATTGCTGGCCATTATATGAAATGCCGGTGCTGACGGACGCGATACCAAATGATGTGAAAAATTTGCAGAAGGCTTAATAGCAAGCGAAAACAATGACTGAAAAAGCATAGCAAAAAAATTTGTAACCTATCAGGTTACATGGATTGACAAACAGGGGTGGGTATGGATATACTCTTTGCCAATAACCGTTTGAAAAAAGCATGCAACATTTTTCAAAAGGCCGTCAAGGAATGGGGAAATACACGCGCTGGAAAAATTTATGAACGCCTGAAGACGTTGCGCGCCGCCGACTGCCTTGAAGACGTGCGCAATACTCCCGGCGACTGCCATGAGTACAAACATCGCAAAGACTACTGCATGTCCATGGACCTGGATGGTGGATGGCGCTTGCTGTTCATTCCAGCTACCGAACCCATTCCAACGCTGCCGGACGGATCAAGTCTGAACTGGTCCAACGTGACAACCGTGATGATAGTTTCCGTGGAGGATCCACATGACCGCAAATGAGTTCAATCCAGATTACATGACGCCCCCGGGCGCCACGATTGCTGAAAGCATGGAACGCAATAGCATTGACCAAACAGAAATGGCTGAGCGCCTCGGCATCTCGCGAAAGCATTTGGTTGATATCCTGAATGGAAGCGCTCCCATTACAACCGATACCGCGCTCAGACTTCAGCGCGTCTTGAACGTTCCAGCGCGTTTTTGGAACAGTCTCGAACGGCTCTATCGCGAATTTTTAGCCAGCCGGGCTGATGAACGGGCGATGATGGAACAGGCTCAATGGGCGGACAACTTCAAAGCCTTTTACTCACGGATGGCCGATTGGGGCTGGGTTTCTCCAGCGCGTAAATCCTCGGAAAAACTGAAGGCGCTGCTGTCGTTCTTTGCTGTCGCCTCCCCAGACGCTTGGAAAGTCCGTTGGGAACGTCTGCAAGCCCAATTCAGAAAATCCCCCAAACTCAAATCCGATAAATATGCCCTCTCTGCCTGGCTGCGACGCGGAGAAATCATGGCGTCCTTGATCCGAACCGGCCCGTTCAACAACGAGCGCTTCAGAGCGGCTCTTCACGAAATCCGGGCGATGACCAGCTGTCCTCCTGACAGCTTACAGGAAGGATTGAATCACTTGTGCGCTCCCTGCGGCGTGGCTGTGGTGTTTGTTCCGGAACTACCCAATACTGCCAGCGGCGCGACGCGATGGATAAACCCTGATAAGGCCATCCTCCAGTTAAGTCTGCGATACAAAACCAATGATCACCTCTGGTTCACCTTCTTTCACGAAGCAGGCCATATTCTTCTGCATCAGAAAAAAGCCATCTTTGTCGAAAGTGATCATTATCAAAACGCCTGTGAGGCCGAAGCAGACACCTTCGCATGCGACATGCTGATTCCGCACTCGCAGTGGGCCGCTTTCATAGCGAGAAATGTTTTCATAAAATCCACTATAATTCCCTTTGCAGACTCCCACCGAATCGCTCCGGCAATTGTGGTGGCACGCCTGCAGCACGAAAAGCGAATTCCATTTCAGACCGCGCTCAATTCCTTGACAAAATAATGTGCGACAAAATAATAGCACAAAGCCATTCCTCACTGATTCAATGGCGATGTGTTTTCATTGCTTTGTCAGACATTATTTTGTCAGAGCAGGCGCCGCGTCCTTCCAGTAACTGCCTTGGGATGCGCCCCCGAATCTTGCGATCCAGAGGCGCCGAGGCGCAGAGAAATTCGCAATGGGCATTTTTTAAAGATTTCCGGATAGGCGACTCAAAGACCTGCGGGGCGGAAGCATTTCCCGGAAGCATTTCCAAGCTTGACAAATCTGCAAAAACGAAAAAAATATAACTTGCGTTGCGCTCGCCCCCAAGACACTTTTTTGAAATGATGCTCATCCTCTTGGATTCAGTGATTTTTTATATTAATGAGCTCTACGCGTACTTTCTCATCCACTTTGCTGGACGAAGCGCGTTGGAATGGATTTTCTTCTTTTTTCCATTTTTTATTTTTGGCGAACTGCCGCGTTATGTGTTTCCAGCCATTGCGCTTCTGATCTGCAGGGCATTCGGCATTCCCCGCGATGATGAAAACTCCAAGCGGAAGTTCATTTCCACCCACCCTTCCATCAGTGTCCTCCTGGTCGGCTATAACGAAGAGGAGAGCATTGAAAACGCCATCCGCTCCCTTCTGGAATTCGAATATCCCAACCTCGAGATCATCGTGGTGGATGACGGCTCGACCGACCGGATGTATGAAAAAGCCAGGCCTTACGCCGAGAAGGGATTGATCAAGCTGTTCCGCAATTCCGCCGCCACGGGCAGAGCGGGACGGCCCGTGGCGTCGAACCTTGCGCTTCAGGCCGCCTCCCATGAATACATCCTGTCCGTGGACGCCGACACCTCCTTCGACCGCAACACGCTGCTTCACATGATAGGGCCTTTCTACGATCCGCAGGTGGGCGTAGTGGCGGGCAATCTGAAAGTCCGCAACGTGGCGGGCAGTTTCTGGACGCGCATGCAGGCGCTGGAATATTTCCAGTCCATCTCGCTCTGGAAGCGCTGGCTGAATCTGCTCGGCTGCAACATGCAGGCCAGCGGCGCGTTCGGCGGTTTCCGGCGCAGCGTGCTCCTGCAGGGCGGCGCGTGGGACCCCGAGCTGGCCGAAGACGCCGATCTGAGCCTCAAGGTCAAGAAGGGGGGATGGAAAGTCGTCTTTGCGCCCGACGCCATCGCCATGACCCACGCGCCTGATAAACTGGGCCAGTTGATGAAGCAGCGCTACCGGTGGGATCGCGGCATGCTGCGCACGTATTTCCACAAGCACGGCGATTTGATGCGCTTCTGGCGGTTTGACTGGCGCAACGCTTTCGAGATGGCGCAGGATTATTTCTTTTCCATATTCCTGAGCTACCTTTATGTGGTCTGGCTTGCGTTCATGCTCTGGCAATATCCCATCCACCTGCTGTTCATTTTTCCGATCTGCTACGCCGCCTATACCATGACGTCGTTCATCACGCTGGGCGTGCCGCTGCTGTTCAGCGAACGGCGGGCGACGGAATGGCCCATGTTTCTCTGGACTCCGCTCTTTCCTTATTATAAAGCAATGCTTCGATGGGTGCGGATGTATGCCCTGATTCTCGAAACCTTGCGCGTCAATTATGATGAATCCTATCTCCCCCAGTCCGCTTGCCGCAATGCGCCCAGGTGGTGACAAAAGAGCGTGAGCATGACGGAAAAAATCAAAGTTGAAGTCGTGGGATATCATCAAGCGGATATTGACGAGGTCCAGGCGATGCTCGATTCCGGCGAATACGAGCTGGAGTCGCGCATTGGCGCGGTAGGAAGCCAGTTCCTCAAGACAGACATGGCGGAGGCGGATATTGTGATCGTGTGCCTGTCGTCGGATTTTTACGCTTTTCTGGATCGTGACGACTTTGTGCCCCCGAAAAGACATCGGCCGGCCATCTATGTCACCTCGGATCCATCCAGCAAACTCCGGCTTTGGGCGTTCCGTCATGGCGCCACCGATTTCCTGGTCCGTCCTTTCGGCAGCACGGACCTGCACTATCGGATCGGCCGCAACCTGGGCTTGGATGCCCTGCGCTTCTCCAAGCGCGTCAATGAAACGCGAATGCTCGAGTTCCTGGAGAACCTGCTGGCGCGGTCGGTACAGAGTGTCCAGCCGGTGCTCGATCCGACCATGCCCAGCGGGCACTTTTATCCGGACGTTGCGCGCTTCTTTGGCCGCACGCCTTGCGACGCGGACCTGCTCGAACAGCTGGCCAACGAATCCATTCTGGCCCGCAAGGTCGCCGACCGGGTGCGTCTGTGCCCGGTTTGCCGCGAAATGGGGATCAACTATCGTGAGATTTGCCCGAAATGCGGCTCACTGGATTTCTCCGAAGCGGAAATCATCCATCATTTCGCCTGCGGCCACGTGGGGCCGATGGAAAGATTTCGCAGAGGATCGGTCCTGGAATGCCCCAAATGTTCCGCCACGCTCCGGCACATCGGTCTGGACTACGAGAAGCCCCTGATGCATTTTTTTTGCAATCGTTGCGAAATGGTCTTTTCCGACGCCAAGATCGAAGCGCAATGCCTGTGGTGCGGTCTGAATTTTGCGCCCGAAAAAACATACGCCAAAACCATCTATGAATATCTTGTGACGCCGCTGGCGCAGCAGGCGGTGGATGAGCGGCAAATCGGCGGGTTCAATCTTGCCTCGATTCTGCGCAAATCGCAGACAGGCCTTTACACCCGCAGATATCTGGAAAACCAGGCGGAGCGGGAATTCATCCGCTCGCTGCGCACGAAGCGGCCATTTTGTTTGATTGCGCTTCGCGTGGAGGATTTTGAGCATATTCGCACCGAACACGCCCGACGCGCCAATGAGTACATCAATTCGGTTTTCAGCGCGCTCAGCCAAAATTTGCGCCAGTCGGATTTGACGTGCGTCTGGGGGACGGACCTGTTGGTTGTGTTGCTGCCGGACACGCCCGGCGAAGGCGGAAGCGTTGCGGCGCGGCGCATGAATGACACCGTGCGAGGATTGGAATTTCTGTATTCGATCCATGAGCCTCGGATCACGGTCAGCCTGGTGGCATGGGCTGAGGGCTTTTCGTCCCATACGGAGATGTTGGAAACGGCGATGAAAGAACTGAACTCATGAGAGATGTCAAACGGCGCGCGGTTTTGAGGGCCGCGGCGGCCATTGCAATCGTTTTGGCGATCGCAGGATGCTTCCACCGGCCCTTTTCACAATTTCAATACGAACGCACGGCCGAAACCGAGCGATCGCTCTATGATCCGATTCAATCCGGCCAGGCGGCGCTGATTCAGGCATTACGAACCGTGCCTTATGAGCCGGTGGTGTTTTCATTGGATATGGAAGGCGGAAAGCGGCTGGAAACATCGCCAACCCAGGAGATGCTGCTGGATGAGACGAAGGCGGTTTTCTTCCAGGTTCCCGGCGACGCGCCCGATTCGCTCAGCAAGCTGTTTTACTTCAATCCTCGAACACTGCGTTTTCATCTGCTGTCGCGCCTTTTGACGGCAGGGGGAGAAACCGGCAATTCGTTTTTCTCCCTGTTCCGCTCGATTCCTGATAATCCGGCGCTCACGCCCTGGAGTTACAGCCGGGAAATCTGCCGCTATGATTTTCAGCGCGGCAAGGACGGCATTGTCCTGAGAGGAATGGAACGCCTGACAACAGGCAAGGGCACAAACTCCATGCCGGAGATTGCGGCGTTTGCCAAACGGATTGTCTATCTGCATGAGGAATCGAAGGATAAGCGGCGCCTGATGTCCGTTGGATGGGACGGAAGGCGCCCCGAGCCTGTTTTCGAACGACAGAGCTTCGATGTGCTTTTCCCGAAGGCCTTGACCGACGGCCGCATTGTCTTTTCCGCCAATCCGGAAGGGTATTATCAACTCTACCAGATTCCTCCGCCGCATCCGATGACAATAGAGACGGAAGCCGCCGTGGTCGCCTCGATGGCGGCGCGCCCGGCCGAGCCAATGCTTTCGATCTATGAGCCTTTCAAAGCGCCGTTTCCGCCAGGCGAGCCGCCCTGCCGGTTGATGCTGGCCAATGCGCCCTCCGGCGCCCATCCCGTCGCTCTGGCGCTGGTCGAGCTTCCGGACAAGCTCAGTTTGGCGGCGATCTGCGCGCTCGTTGAGGCGCGCAACCTGAGCGTCAACCGCCATCGCGCCCTCCTGGCCGCGGCGTTGATCGAAGCCGGCCAGGCGCGGCTGGCGAATTGGCCCAGTATTGACCTGGGCATTTATTATACGCCCAAGACGGGCGTCTTCCTGGACAAGCCCATCGTCTCAAGCGGCGATTTCCTGGCCGAACACATGTCTCGCGGCATTGTGGGCCTGGTTCAGCCTTTGCTGGATTATCCGCGCAACGCCGCTTACCAACAGAGCCTCCAATGGCGGGCTGAATGGGCCTACGACAAAGCGCTCAATGAGATCAATGAACGCATCGCCGAGGCCGCGGAATTATATTTCGAGGCGCAATACAATCGGCGCATCATTCGAGTGTTGTGCCAGCAGTATGAAGTCATGTCCAGCCGGCTGCGGTACTATCAGATGCTGCGGACGCGTTCCGAATCCCTTCTGTCGCAGTTACTGGCCACGGAGCAAATCCTGGAAGGCCAGCAGTCCGAGATAGAATTTCACGCCCGGCGGTTGGAATTCCTGAAAAGCCGGCTGAAAGAAGTCTGCGGGCTGCCCGAAGGCGCCGCCTGCGACCTGGAGGATGAGCGCTTCCTGCTGAGAGAGTATGAACCCGAGCCGCTGGAAAAAATGCGCCATACCGCGCTGTTGCATCACCCGTCGCTCAAGGCGGCCAATGCCGCGCTGGCGCGCGCCTTCTATCAGGAAAACTCCGGTCCTGACCGGCGCCCGTCCGCCGATCTGGGCGCGGAATACGGGCAGACCCGCCGCGACTTTGGCAAGCCGATAGACGACTATATTACGGTTGCGCTGCGCGGAAGGATGCCGCTGGCCTGGTTCTCGGAACAAAATCTGCATCAACAGTTCTGGGACCAGATGTTCGCGGCCCTGCGCTTTGAGCGCGAGGCGCAGGCGCGCACGGTGGCCACGGCCATGGAAGAGGCGCTGCTCGATTTCCGCGCTGCTCAGCGCGATTGCGACGCCAAGCGATCCTCGCTTCTTTTCCGCCAGGAAGAATTGCGGCTGGCGCGCGCCTATAACGTTTATGGGCATCCGGACCCGACGGCCCATCCTGGACTTGTCAGCGAGGTGGCGGCGCGGACCGATCAGCTGGACGCGCTGGGTAAATTGCATAAGGTGGAAATGGACCTGGGCTTGCGCTATGCCAAGCTCTGGCGCGAAATGGGGCTTTCCTCGCGCCTCGGCGAAGAGATTTATCGCTGGAGCGCGACGGCTCGCGCCATTCAAAAGCCCTCGCTCTGGCTTTGGAACACGAAGCAAATCCTGGCATCGGATGAGGCGATGCGCGCCTTCATGCGTTTTGCAAAGAAACATCATATCCAGCGCGTCTATGCTTATCTTGGCGCTGGCGGCAGCTTTCTCACGCCGGGACCCGAGGCCGAAAAGATTGCGATATTCCTGAACTTCTGCGATGAGGCGGGAGTGGAAGTTTGGGGATTGATCAAGGAGCAGGAATGGGCGCCGGCGGACGACGGCGAGGCGCCGATCACCTCCGCGATCATTCGCATTCAGGAATTCAATCGCGCGCGCGGTCCGCTCGAATCGCGCATTGCCGGAGTCAAACTTGAATTGAAGTCCCATGAGATCGAAGGACGGATTTCCAGCTCCGATGAGCGCAAGGCGTTGGCGCAAGCCTGTCTCGGGTGGCTGCGAACGGCCCGGGCGCTTCTGAACGGCTCGCTGCCGCTTTGGGTGGATATTCCCGTTCAATTTTTCCGCCCGGAAAACGCCGAACTGATGGCGGACCTGACGGACCTGGTGGATGGCGTCAGCCTGATGTGCTTTTTCAATAGCCAAACCGCGATCGCCCAACACGCCGTTGAAATTCTGGACCGCTTCCCCAAGCCCTTGGAAATCGGCGTTAGTCTGTCCCAGCATCAGCCCGATTCCAGCCGCATGCCCGCAGGGACGCCCGCTGAGTTCGACGCTTTCTGCGACCGGCTCAGAAGCCAGTGCGCGTCGCACGGCTCGTTCGCCGGAATCGCCTGGCATGATTATGAAGGAGCGACCCATTACTTTGGCCAAGATTCAAGCGGGAGAAAAAAAGAATGAAAATCCAATTCAAGCCGGATGACCGGACGCAGTCTTCCGTCAGCGAAGCGCAGGTCGCCATGCGGGAGGCGCCGATTCGCAAGCGCCCTGTGCTTCCCTATTTAATCGTGTTTGCGATATTGGCAGCCGCAACGGGCCTGGGTTATTGGATCTGGCGCTCCTACAGCGTCCATACATACGGCATGGTCTCTTCTCGCGCGCAGGAATTGCGGGCTTCCCATGCCGGCAAGGTCCAGGGGCTGTCGCTGCACTGCGGGGATTGCGTGAAAAAGGGCGATCTCCTTTTCCGCCTGGTGGTCCAGCCGTCCGAGAAAGAGGAACAGGTTCTGAGAGTAATGACGGCTCAGCTGGCCAGCCAATCCAGCGCAACGCGCGCGTTGGCGGAGCAAAAAAAGCAGTTCAATATCCAGCAGGCGCAGGCGGAAGTTGACCGCGCCAAAGCGCTCATCGAGCAGGAGTCGCGGCTGGCGCGCGCCGAAGTGGAGCGCCTGTCGGCCCTCTACGCGCAGGAGGAAGCCTCACACCGCGCCATCCTGGAAAAATCGCGGATCGAGGTGGTGAAACTCAGCGAAGTCCTCGATGCGCGGCGCCAGCGCGTTGAAAAATTGGAGACGCTCCTGAAGATGGACGCGGCCGTCGCTTCGGATGTCGAGGCGCCTCGCAACGAAATGCGGCTGGCGCAGCGAAACCTCGAGCAGGCCCAGGCCGACCTGAAACTGACCGAGCGCAAAGCCAATCCCTATGAACAACCGCTGGCGGCGGCGCGCGCCGTCCTGGAGCAAACCGAGAAGAAAATCTCTCCGCAGCATTTCGCGCTGCAACGCGCGCTTTCGGACCTTCAGGCTGCAAACCAGGATGTCGTCAACATCGAGGGCATCGTCCAACAGGCGGAAATAGAAATGGCCCTGGCGCGCAATATGGCCCGTTCCACGGAATATCGCGCCGCCTTCGACGGCATCGTTGCCGAACTAAAGGCTTCGGATGACGTGCATGTGGAACCCGGCGCGCTGATCGCCACATTGCTGGATAAGAATAATCTCTGGGTGGACGCTTATGTCCCCGCATCGCGAATCGGCATTCTTAAAGCAGGCCGCGCCGCAACGATCTTTGTGCCCGGCGCGCCCGGCGCCATTCACGGCAAAGTGGTCAACTCCGCAAATGTAATGGAGGCGCTTCCCCAGGTTCTGGCGCAAAAGATGCCCGGCGCGGGCGGAAACGCCCTGCTTGCGCGGATCGAGATCCCCGACACGACGGGCCTGATCCCGGGTTGCGTGGTGCAGGTCGTTATCGGTACAGGCAATCGCTAGCACAAAGTCCGTAATTCCGGCGTGTTTTTCCCCTTTGACGCTGCCACCATTCGCGCTTATAAACATGTGAATTGCGTTGTGGCTGGGACTTGGTTCAGATGCTCAACCGCCTGAATGAAAAGCATCCCGCTCCGAAAGAACCGCGCTGATAGAAGCTGGGAAAGCCCAGGAGGAGCTTTGATAGTAAATTATTCCCAAAGAAACCGGTGAAAGAATACAAAGAAAAAAGGACGACGATTTATATCTTTTGGAAATAGGCGCCTATGTTTGAACAAGCTTTCAGGAATATTGACGATGTCCTCTGGAAAGAGGCGGGATGCACGACGGAACTGGACTATACGGAGCAGACATCCTGGCTGCTGTTCCTGAAATACCTTGATGGGCTGGAACAAGACCGGACGATGGAGGGGCAACTTGAAGGGAAGAAGTACGCCTGCATCCTCGACAAACCCTATCGCTGGGAAACGTGGGCCGCGCCCAAGGGCAAGGACGGCCAGCTCGACCACAACGCCGCGCTGACCGGTGACGACCTGCGCGACTTCGTCAGTCTGAAGCTCTTCCCCTACCTGCACGGCTTCAAGCAAAAGGCCAGCGGGCCGAATACCATCGAATACAAAATCGGGGAGATATTCGGGGAGATCAAAAACAAGATTCAGAGCGGTTACAATCTGCGCGAGATCATTGACCACATTGACGAACTGCGCTTCCGCTCGCAGACCGAGAAGCACGAGCTCTCCTTCCTCTATGAGGCCAAGATCAAGAACATGGGCAACGCCGGGCGCAACGGTGGCGAGTACTACACTCCTCGCCCGCTCATCCGCGCCATCGTGCAGGTCGTGGCGCCGCGCATCGGCGAACGCATCTACGACGGCGCCGTCGGTTCGGCGGGCTTCCTGTGCGAGGCATTCGAGTATCTGAAGGCGAAGGGCGCCCTCACCACCAAGGACCTGACCACGCTCCAGACGCGCACGTTCTACGGCAAGGAAAAAAAATCCCTCGCCTACGTCATCGCGATCATGAACATGATCCTGCACGGCATCGAGGCGCCCAACATCATCCACACGAACACGCTCTCCGAGAACCTCGCCGACATCCAGGAAAAAGACCGCTTCGACATCGTGCTGGCCAATCCACCCTTCGGCGGCAAGGAGCGCAAGGAGGTCCAGCAAAACTTCCCGATCCGCACGGGCGAGACCGCCTTCCTCTTCCTCCAGCACTTCATCAAGATGCTCAAAGCCGGCGGGCGCGGCGGCGTGGTCATCAAGAACACCTTCCTTTCGAACACCGACAACGCTTCCGTGAGCCTGCGCAAGCTCCTGCTGGAATCCTGCAATCTGCACACCGTGCTCGACTGCCCCGGCGGAACGTTCCAGGGCGCGGGCGTGAAGACGGTCGTGCTCTTTTTCGAAAAAGGCGCGCCCACGCGCAAGGTCTGGTACTACCAGCTCGATCCCGGCCGCAATCTCGGCAAGACCAATCCGCTCAACGACGCCGACCTCGCCGAGTTCATCGCGCTGCAAAAGACCTTCGCCGATTCGCCCAAGTCCTGGAGCGTGGACGCCAAGACCATTGATCCGACAACCAACGATCTCTCAGTAAAGAACCCCAACGGCGGCGAGGAAATCATCCACCGCACCCCGCAGGTGATCATAGACGAGATTGCCGCGCTGGACGCGGAGAGCGCCAAGGTATTGGCGCTGATTCGGGGGCTGCTATGAAGAATGGGTGGGAGATTATTCCCTTGGGACAGATATGCTCTATCAAGAGCGGCAAGTCCGATACTAAAGACGCCGTCGAAGATGGGGCTTATGCATTCTTTGATCGCTCACGCACAATTAAGAAGAGCTCTCGTTATCTCTTTGATTGCGAAGCTCTCATTATCCCAGGCGAAGGCACAGAATTCCTCCCGAAACATTTCATCGGCAAGTTCGACCTTCATCAACGGGCATATGCGCTCTTTGATTTTTCTGATCGAATTGACGTCAAGTTTCTTTACTATTTTTTGCATCATCTGTGCGACTACTTCCCACGTGTCGCAGTAGGTGCGACAGTGAAGTCATTAAGGTTGCGGCATTTTGAGCAGCTTCCGGTCTCGGTCACCAGTCTCTCCGAACAGCAGCGGATTGTCGGCATCCTCGACGAAGCGTTTGAGAGCATCGCCATCGCCAAAGCCAACGCCGAAAAGAACCTCCAAAACGCCCGCGCCCTCTTCGAAAGCCACCTCCAATCCGTCTTCACCCAGCGGCCCGTGAGCGGAGTCGAAAGGCGCGGTAAGGGACGGGTGGAGACAACGCTTGGAGAGGAGATAGATCTTCTCGCTGGCTTTGCATTCAAAAGCGCCCAATATACTGATTCAGAGGACAGCGTTCGACTCCTGAGGGGTGACAACATTATTCAAAGCTCACTTCGGTGGGACGATGTAAAGAAGTGGCCTGCATCTGACACGTCGGAATATGGTCGCTACCAGCTTCGCGAAGGTGATGTTGTTCTCGCAATGGATCGTCCTTGGATCAAGGCAGGGCTAAAACATGCAATGATATCGGCATTGGACTTGCCTTGTCTGCTCGTGCAACGAACAGCTCGGCTTCGATGCGGCCCAAGAATTAACAAACGATTCCTGATGTATCTCATCGGGTGCTCGGAGTTCACGCAGCACATAATTGGCATTCAGACTGGTATTGGTGTGCCGCATATTAGCGGGCAGCAGATAAAGGATTTCACATTCTTGAGGCCACCATTCGAAGAGCAATGCCGCATTGCCGACAATCTTGATGGCCTTCGCACCAAAACGCAACGTCTTGCCATCCTCTATGAGCGCAAGCTCGCCGCGCTGGAGGCGTTGAAAAAGTCGCTGTTGCACCGGGCGTTTTCGGGAGGGTTGTGAGATGGCCTTATTGACTGGGATGGCCTTGTTGACGGGATGCCGCCTTGCGGGCATCTACTCGCAGAAGCTGGCGGCGCTGGAGACGTTGAAGAAGTCGTTGTTGCACCGGGCGTTTGCGGGAGGGCTGTGAGATGGCCTTATTGACCGGGATGACCTTGTTGACTGGATGCCGCCTTGCGGGCATCTACTCGCAGAAGTTGGCGGCGCTGGAGGAGTTGAAGAAGTCGCTGCTGCACCGGGCGTTTGCGGGAGGGTTGTGAGATGGCCTCATTGACCGGGATGGCCTTGTTGACGGGATGCCGCCTTGCGGGCATCTACTCGCAGAAGCTGGCGGCGCTGGAGGCGTTGAAGAAGTCGCTGTTGCAACGGGCGTTTGCGGGAGGGTTGTGAGATGGCCTTATTGACCGGGATGGCCATGTTGACGGCATGCCACCATGCGAGCATCTACGAGCGGAAGCTGGCGGCGCTGGCGGCGCTGAAGCAGTCGCTGTTGCACCGGGCGTTTGCGGGAGGGTTGTGAGATGGGCGGGCTGACAAGGATGATCTTATTGACCAGATTGACCGCGGTGACAATGGCGTCAGCAAGGTCAATACGGTCCCACCACTACGGAGGCCGCGATGCCTGAGCTTTTCGACAAACACGGGGGCTTTCGCCGCCTGCATTCGTTCACGCTGGCGACGATCGTGCAACTCGACACACTGCGGTTCTGCCGCCGGTTCCTGACCTTCGACCACCGCGAGATGGGCGCGAAGTTTTACGACCCGAAGGGGCGGCAGTACGACCAGATGACCCAGGCCGCCCGCAGCGGACGCCAGAACATCATCGAGGGATCGGAGCGTTCCTCGACATCGAAGGACACCGAAATGAAGCTCACCGACGTGGCGCGGGCGAGCCTCAGCGAACTGCGCGGCGATTATGAAATCTTCATCCTCGACCGCGGCCAGCTTCCGTGGTCGGTCCATACCCCCGAGGCCAGGGCCATCAATGCGATCTCGCTTGATGACGCCCCCTTTGCCGACGACATGGTCCACGAGTCGGCCAGGCACGCGCTGGAACAGCGCAAGAAATACGCCCGCTGGCTCGACGCCGACGACGCCGTGGTCGTGGCCAACGCCATGCTCATCATCATCGGGCGAGCGTTGAACATGCTCAAGAGCCAGGTCGAGGCGCAAGGCAAAGCCTTTGAAGAAACCGGCGGCTTCAGCGAGCGGCTCATGGCCAAGCGCATCGAGGCCCGCGAGCAGACCCGCGCAGCCGCCCCGGACTGCCCGCAGTGCGGCCAGTCCATGCGCCTGCGCAAGTCGGCGAAGGGTGATTTCTGGGGCTGTTCCGCCTACCCGGGGTGCAAAGGAACGAGGCCGGCATGAAGAAGAGAATGGGGGCATTATTGACCGGATTGACCACGCTGACCGGATTGACAACGGGGGCAACAGGGTCAATGCGGTCAAACCGGTCAAAGACAAGGACCCGCCAGGCATGAACGAATCCGAAACCAGAGCCGAGCACATTGATCCCGCGCTGAAGGCGGCGGCATGGGGCGTCGTAGAAGGCAGCCGCATCCGGCGCGAGTACATGATTGCGCCTGGCCGGTTGGAGGGTGTGGGGAGGAGAGGCAAGCCGCTGACGGCGGACTATGTGCTGGAATACCGAAATACCAAGCTGGCCGTCATCGAGGCCAAGGCATGGGACAAGGCGCTGACGGAGGGCGTGGCACAGGCCAAGAATTATGCCGGGAAGATGGCCGTGCGCTTCGCCTACGCCACCAATGGCCAGGGAATCTACTGCATAGACATGGAGACCGGCAAGGAAAGCGAGGTATCGAGCTACCCAACGCCGGAAGAGCTCTGGGCTCTGACCTTCCCGGAGTCGAACGCCTGGCGCGAACGCTTCGCCGCTGTGCCGTTCGAGGACAAGGGCGGATCGCACCCGAGCCGCTATTATCAGGATATCGCCGTCGAGCGAGTGATGAAGGCTATCGCAGAAGAGCAGCAGCGCATCCTGCTCACGCTCGCCACCGGCACGGGCAAGACCTTTATCGCGTTTCAGATCGCGTGGAAGCTGTTCCACAGCCGCTGGAACTTGAGCCGCGAGCCTTCGCGCCGACCGCGCATTCTCTTCCTCGCGAACCGCAACATTCTCGCCAACCAGGCTTATAACGAATTCTCTGCCTTCCCCGAGGACGCGCTGGTGCGCATATCGCCGGAGGACATCCGCAAGAAAGGCAGGGTCCCGAAGAACGGCAGCATCTTCTTCACCATCTTCCAGACCTTCATGAGCGGCCCGCCAAAAGACGGCAAGCCGTCGCCGTACTTCGGGGACTATCCGCCGGATTTCTTCGACTTCATCGTCATTGACGAGTGCCATCGCGGCGGCGCGAACGACGAAAGCAACTGGCGCGGCATCATGGACTATTTTGCGCCCGCCGTGCAGCTCGGCCTGACCGCCACGCCCAAGCGCAGGGACAACGCGGATACCTATGCCTACTTCGGCGAGCCGGTCTATATCTACTCGCTCAAGGAAGGCATCAACGACGGCTTCCTCACGCCGTTCAAGGTGAAGCAGATATCCACAACGCTGGACGAGTACGTCTATACGCCCGACGACCAGGTGATCGAGGGCGAGATCGAAACCGGCAAGCGCTACATGGAAGCCGATTTCAACAAGATCATCGAGATCAAGGAACGGGAAGCCCACCGCGTGAAGCTGCTCATGGAGCAGATCATCCAGGGCGAAAAGACGCTGGTCTTCTGCGCGACGCAGGATCACGCGCTGGCCGTGCGCGACCTGATCAACCAGATGAAGACGAGCCGAGACCCGAACTACTTCCATCGGGTGACGGCCAACGACGGCGCGCTCGGCGACCAGCACCTGCGGGACTTTCAGGACAACGAGAAGACGATTCCCACGATCTTGACCACATCGCAGAAGCTTTCCACCGGCGTGGACGCCCGCAACATCCGCAACATCGTGCTGATGCGGCCTATCAACTCGATGATCGAGTTCAAGC
>JAPLSP010000771.1 GCA_026398575.1 Candidatus Sumerlaeota bacterium
ACGCCGGCCTGTATCACAAAATCAGCGCGGTCCAATGCGCCGGCGTCCTGACGAAGATCTATACGGAAACGGATATTGACTTGATCGAAACAACGGGCGCCCTCCGTTCGCTGACGGCGCGCAACGCTTATGTGAAACGGATCGCCGCCAGCGAGGTGGGCACGGTGCGGATCAGCGCCATGCCGGCTCTTGTCTCCGGCGGCGCGCAATGGTTCACCAGCATCTATAGCGGCGAGGATAATCCAAAGGGATCGCTCGATCCGAGCATGGCGCCGCTGAAGGTGAACCTGTCCGGCGTCGGCCTGACGGAGCTGCGCGCCCCCTCGCAGAGCGCCACGATCGCTTTGGCTTCCAAGAAATGGAGGCGACAGGGCATCTCGGATTTCAGCAGCGCCCTGATCAACTACATGGAGACCAACGTCATTTCTGCCGGCGAGATCAAATCTCTCACCGTGCGGGGCGGAAGCATCCAGCCATATATGATCGAGGCCAGCGCTCCTTCGGCCAATCCCTCGCGCATCACGGCCAGCTACGCGTTATTCACTTTCAGCCTTGCCGGCCGGCGGTTCGGCTATCTGTTCGACGGCGCCATTTATCCGGATTATCTGCTTTCGAGAGCCGCCCGATTGAGCGCAACCGCCAACGGCGGCGACCTGTTCGCCATCGCGATCTATTGCGAACATGAAATCACCCAGCTCACCGCGCGGTTCAAATATTCCAGCCTCATTAAAGATTCGTGGGGAGGAGGCGTCGTCGCCGACGTGATACGATCCGGCTACTATCCGACCACGCCCAGCCTGGTGGGAGCGCCTGCGTCGGGATCATCGGGCGCATCCGGCATTAAAAGCATACAAGCCGATTGCGGCGTCAACGTGTTCTACGACAGCTCGTCCGGCGCCACGTATGCCCTGACCGGCGATATCCGCGCCGGAGACGGCTGCGGTGCGTCCATCGGAAAAATCAAAACACTAAAACCCAGCGTAAAGAAATTGCCGGGCTGGGTCAAAACCATTGAAGGTCCGCGCGTTTATGGCAGAGGATATTCCGCAGACGAACCGAAGATCATCAACGGAAGCTATGACGCGTACTTTGTATGGTTTCCCTGCGGCCATTGAAGGGCGAATGTAATGCGGTCGGAGACGGCGCCAGCTTTTGGAGTAAGGTGGCTTGCCGCCTTCTTTTTGGCGATTCAATAGCCCTGGCGCAAATAAGAAGGCGGCAAGCCACCTTACTCCAAAAGCTGGCGCCGTTCCTATCCGCATTAATCATCGCCTATTGGAAGGGAGAGTGTTCATGTACTTAATTTTCCGTTCCACGAAGCATTTGTTTTCTGTCTGCGTCCTGCTGGCTGGCATTACCTCGCTGCCAGCGGCGGCGAAGGATGAGGCATCGGCATTGGTCGCCGCGGAGCTCGTTTCCGAAGACGCCGCAGTGACCGCCGGCCAGCCTTTTTGGGTTGCCCTGCAGATGAAAACGGCGCCGGGCGTTCATATCTACTGGAAAAATCCGGGCGACGCGGGCCTGCCGCCTTCGCTGGAATGGAAACTGCCGGAAGGCTTTGCGGCCGGTCCCATTCAGTGGCCGACTCCGACCCGCATCCGCACGGGTGAATCGGTGGGATATTGCCTGGAAGGCGACGTCTATCTGTTGATCCAAATCACGCCGCCGCAGACGACAAAGCCGGGAACAAACATCCGTCTCGAAGCTGCCACGCAATGGCTGGCGTGCAAGACGCAATGCGTTCCAGGAAACGCCAGTTTATCTCTGGAGCTTCCCATCCAAGCGGCGCAAACGGGGAGCAAGCCTCCCAAGACGTCTCATGCGCCCGCATTTGAGAAAGCGCGCGCCTTGCTGCCTCAAACGCCGGAGGGATGGTCTTTTGCCCTTAGCGAGCAGACGCCTCAGCGCGCGCGCTTGACGATTCGTCCGCCGGAAAAAGTGGATCTGGCGGGCAAGGAACTTTATTTTTATTGCGACGCCGAGAGCGTGATTGATCCCAATGCGGCCCAAACTGCGGCGTTATCGGGCGGCCAGGCAATCGTGACGCTGAAGAAAGCGTCTTCGGATACGCCGCGCATCTCCGAGATGACGGGCATTCTGGCCATTTACTCTCCTGCGTCCGGCGGCGCGGGAACTTTGATCCAATCCATCCGCGTTGCAGCCAAATAGCAGGAAAATATCATGCTTGATCCGCGAATCGAAAAACTCGCTTCCATCGTCGTGGACTATTCCACGCGGGTAAAAAAAGACGACGCTGTCCTGATTCAGTTTTCAGGAGCGGCGCCACTGCCTCTGGCCCGCGCAATTTACCGGCGTTGCCTGCGGCGCGGGGCGAAACTGGTGGACGTCCGGTGCCAGTTTCCGGAGATCAATCGCGATTTCTATGACTGCGCTTCGCAGGCGCAGCTGTCGTCCTTCCCGCAACACGAGCTCAGCTTCATGAAAAAAGTGGATGTTTTTATCGGCATCCGGGGCGAGGAGAACGCCAAGACCCTGGCGTCTGTGGATTCTCAACGCCTTCTTTCCCGCACCAAGGTGATGCGCCCGATTCAGGATTATCGCGTCAAGCATACGCGGTGGGTGGTCATGATCTATCCAACGCCGGCCATGGCACAGGACGCCGACATGTCGCTGGACGAATTCGAGGATTTCGTTTTCGGCGCCTGCCTGCGCGATTGGGCCGGAATTTCGGCGGCGATGGCAAAACTCGAAAAGCGCCTGACCCGCGCCAAGCAGGTCCGCATCAAAGCGAGCGACACGGATTTGCGTTTTGCCAAGAAAGGCATCCCCGCCATCAAGTGCGACGGCCAGCTCAACATGCCCGACGGCGAGGTTTTTACCGCGCCGGAGAAAACCTCCGTGGAGGGCTTCATTCAGTATAATGCGACCAGCCGCAATCTGGGCCGCGACTTCAACAACGTGCGTCTGGAGTTCAGCAAAGGCCGGATTATCAAAGCCTCCTGCTCCGGAGGTTCGGAGGCGCAAAAGGCCCTGGATGCGATTTTCAACACGGATGAAGGCGCGCGCTATATCGGGGAGTTCGCCATCGGCGTCAACCAGGGGATCCAGCGGGCCATCAAGTCCACGCTGTTCGACGAAAAGATCGGCGGCTCGATCCATCTGACGCCGGGACAATGCTACGACGAAGCGCCCAACGGAAACAAGTCGGCGATTCATTGGGATTTGGTGAAGATCTTGAACGGCGACGGCGAATTGTATCTCGATGGCGAACTGATCCAGCAAAATGGGAAATTCATCACCGCCGATCTCAAGCCGCTGAATAAATAAGCACGCAGGACGCGGCGCTTATTCTGACAAAATAATGTCTGACAAAACAATGAAAACACGTTGCCGTTGAATCAGGCAGGAATGGCTTTGTGCCATTATTTTGTCGCACATTATTTCGTCAAACCTCTTCCATCACGCCAAGGTAGCTCGGCTTGAAATGCGCCCATTCGCAGGTCATGCCTGCTTTTCCCCTTCCCTTTGAGCGAAAGTCGGTATAATAAATGGGCGTGCGTTTGTGCGGGAGCGCCTGCAATGTCAAAATCTGAAATCATATCTTCGGTCAATGTAGATGACATCCCTCCAATGCCTCAATCGGCAACCCACGCCATGCGGTTGCTGGGCGATCCATCGTCGGATGCGATCATGATCGCCAAGGTGATCATGGAAGATCAGGCAATGACCGCGCGCTTGCTGCAGGTGGCGAATTCTCCTTTTTATGGCCGCAGCAAATCGGTCAACACCGTGCGCGACGCCATCGTCGTGATCGGATATCCGGGGGTCAAAGGCCTCATCATCTCCAGCAGCACGCGGGGGATTGTAAAGAATCCTGGATTGCTCGAGACCCTTTTATGGGAGCATTCGCTTGGCGCCGCTTTCGCCGCCAGGGAAATCGCCAGAGAAACGGGCCTGGTCAATCCGGATGAGGCCTTCACGGCCGGGCTGATTCATGACATCGGGCGGATTGTCATGTCTTCCATTGATCGCGACCGCTATGTCCGCGTCATGAAGGAATGCTATAATGAAATCGGGGGGCCGGATTTCAGCCTGACCATTGAAAACGAGATATTTGGCTATGCGCATACCGACCTTGGCGCCATGATCGCTCAAAAATGGCGATTGAGCGACGACCTGCGCATTGCGCTGCAATTCCATCATATTGCAGATACATCCCTGCCGGAAGGCGCTCCGGCGGAATATGGCGCCCCTATGGCCACCCTGACGTGTCTGGCCAACCTTTTCCAGTATCGCCTTGGGATCGGAACCCGCGCGCCCATCGAATTCAATGTGTCCGCTCACATTGCGGCCCAGCGGCTGCATCTGGACGCCCGTCGCATTAGTTTATTACTGCTCGCGGTGAAGAAAGCCTTTGAGGAGCACAAGGATTCTTTTGCTTTTGCGTAGGCGTTGCCGGGATGAATAACGATCTTTTGTACTTTGGAACCGCCGGCTGGTCTTATCCCGATTGGCGGGGTGTTTTTTATCCCGAGGGAACATCCGGAAAAAGCCCGCGATCCGGCGGCGACTCGCAGCTTGAATTTGCCGCCCGCTTCCTGGACGCGCTTGAGATCAACTCTTCCTTCTACCGCGTTCCTCAGGTGCGGCAGGCTGAAAGATGGCTGGAAGCCACGCGGGATAGTCCGCATTTTCTCTTTTCCATGAAACTGTGGCAGGGCTTCACGCACAGCGATGAGCCGATTGCGGCGCGCCAGGCCGGGGCGCGAAGCATCGGCGCCACAGCGGAAGTCCTTGCGAAGGAAAACCGCCTGGCCTGCCTGCTGGCGCAGTTCCCATGGTCTTTCAAATATGGCGAAAGCCAGATGGAGCGGCTGAGGCAATTGGCGGGGATGTTCGAGGGATTGCCGCTCGTTGTGGAGACGCGCCACGCTTCCTGGCTGCGCGATGAGTTCTTCGAGTTTTTGGAGCGGTCCAAATGCGGCTTCTGCAACATTGACCAACCGGTCATCGGCGCTTCGATTCCTCCCACGGCCCGGGTGGTCGGCGGCCTGGGCTACGTGCGGCTCCACGGGCGGCGCTACGACACCTGGTTTGCCGACAACGAAAACGCCGCCATGCGGTATGATTACTTGTATCCAAAAGAGGAATTGGCGGAATGGGCCGAGCGAATTCGCGAGATCGCCCGGAAGGCTAATCGGACAATCGTGATCGCCAACAATCACTTCCGCGCAAAGGCCGTTGCTGCGACGCTGGAGCTGAAAAGCCTAGTTCTCGGGTCGAATCCATCAGCCCCGCCTGAGTTATTGGCCGCCTATCCGCATCTCAAGGCATTTTGCAAGGCTTCCGTATCCATTCCACAACCAAGGCAGATGGATTTTTTTCAGCAATAGGGATTTCACAATCTATTATTGCGTTTTCACGAGTAGGCGCAGGACGCCGGACTGCGTAAATATGCGAAGCTTAATAGCGCGGTCCGGCGTCCCGCGCCTACTTTTAGGTGCCGTCCCCTGTGCCCCATCCTTCCATTTCGGTCTCGTAGTCTTTTGCCCATTCGTCCCGATTGGCCTTCCACCAGGTTCGCCACTCATTCGGATCGTTGCTGTCAATATCAGCGTTGGTGATAAATCGCAGAGAATCGCCAATCCGCTGTCCGAATTCCTTGTCTCCAGTCGCCAGCAAGTCCATCTGCATCTCGACTGATTTTACCGTATGGACATCTTCGAGATAGCGCAAAGCCTCTTCGCGAACTTGTTCATTTTCGCTCTTCAAGCCGATGCCAACAGCCTCATAAATTGGCTTGTCAATGAAGTAGAAAAAGAGGGAGGAGACTTCTTCAAGAACTTCTTCATCTTTGTCGGCCATGGCCTTTATCAAAGCAGGATCAACGTCAACTTCCGCAATATCCCTCAATAAATTCAGAGTATCGAGGCGGAATTCCGGATCGGTATTATCCAGTCCGATCTGAATAAGGGGCATTCGATATTTCTCGTCCGCATTGGGAATAAGCGCAAGGGCTTCCTGCTGCAATTCTTTATCGTCCGAAATGAAAAGTTCTTTCAATACATTGAGTCCTTCGCCGGTTTGGAGATCCCCGGCCATCTGCTGCAATGCTTCTTCGCGCTTTACAGGGTCACTGCCGAAAATCGCAGCCCGTAGGGCATCCTCGCCGGCATATTTGCGAACTTTGACTACCGTGGCGGGGCCTACCACATTCTTACCGCCTGCATTCAAATCGGCCGGGCCTTGAGCTGTTGGCGGCAGTGGCGTTCTGTACGGTCGTTTCCCACCTGGCTTGGGCGGCGTCGAATTCTGCGCGGTTTCAGTTGTGATATTGCCTGGTGGAATATCAGGGCCGGGTCCTATCGGGGGTTTTATAGAGACTACGACCAATACGACCAGCAAAGCGAGCCCTGCGAAAACCACAATGATAAGATTGCGATTCATGAGCGGATCCTCCAGAAGAAGGCGACAAATTAATGGTATTTATGTAAGAAGATACAACTTCTAATGCAAAGGATAGCAAATTTTAAGCCAGATATGATTGCATCATCTATAGGATGCGTTTAACGAGAAAAGGCCCAAGGCTGTGCGCCTTGGGCCTTTCTCTTATTCAGTACTTCCAAGCATCAGTTCGCATCACCTAATTTAACCGTGATAGCGGGAACGATCTTTTTCGGAGCTGTGCCGTAGAGCCGTACGAGGCCCTTCCCGGTCTTGCTCGTCTTGACAGCGCCAATCTTGCTAGAGGCGCTTTGCGGGGTGACTTTGATTGGAATACCACCGGCCATCGTAGGCGTGCCGCCGGCCACGAACAAGCCGAACACGCCAACCGAGCCGTTGATTGTGCCCATGTCTTTCGCCGTCTTGGCGGCTGGGTTCGGGGGGTTCAAGCCGGAGCAAGCGACGACCAAGCCACTGGCCAAGAGCGCATTGCTCGTCGGGGCGATGGAAGCGGTTGTCGTTGTCGGGTCGCCAATGAGGCCGCCCGTAAACACGCCATTCAGCTTCTTGGCCGTGGCATTGAAGGACGTGATCTTGCCGTCAGCCAGATAGAAGCCGGGTTCGATGTTGCCGCCCGCAGCCGAGACCACAAGGTTCTGACCCTTGGCATAGAGCAAGCCGACGGAGATGTCAGCCGGGAAGGTCTTGCCATTGAGGGCCAAGCCTGTTCCGGCGACTTTCTTGATGCCGGCAACCATGATCGTGGGCTGCACCATCGAGCCCTTGGCCACGATCGAGTTGACGACGCCCGCCTGCAGGTCATAAGGCGACTTCACATCGAAGCTGCTGCCAGCGCCACCCAGGAAGCCAGACTCGGCGACGATGAATTGCGCAGGCCTGCTGCCAACGACTTTGCTTTTCTTGGTTTCA
>JAPLSP010000002.1 GCA_026398575.1 Candidatus Sumerlaeota bacterium
TAGTGTCTATTAGCGTCCATTAGTGGTTTCTTATATTATGACTCCAATCCTACGAACACTGGCGGTCCTTGTCATGAGCCCTATCGCTCTATTTGCCGATAACACGAACCCTTCGCGGAAAACCGCGCTGGTCTATGGCGATATCTATCTGCAGCATCGAACGGGCGAGCGGCATCCCGAAAGGCCCGAAAGATTGACGGCCATCATGCAACGATTGGAGCGGGATGGATTGCTTCCCCAATTGCTGCTGATCCCGCCGGTCGCCGCAGCGCATGAACGGCTGCTCGCGGTTCATTCGTCCTCCTACATCGCGGAGATACAAAGAGCAAGCGCGCAGGCCCCTGGGTATGCCGGTTCGCCGGATACGTCCGTCTCCAGCCAGTCTTATGCGGTGGCCCTGGAAGCCGTCGGCGGCGTTCTAGCGGCGATTGACGCGGTCATGGAGGGAAAAGCGCAGAATGCCTTCTGCGCGATCCGCCCTCCCGGCCATCACGCCACGAAAGACAAAGCGATGGGGTTTTGCCTGTTCAACAACGTCGCCATCGCCGCGCGATACATTCAGGAGCGCTACAAGTTGAAGAAGGTGCTGATCGTTGATTGGGACGTGCATCACGGCAACGGGACGCAGGCGATTTTCAACGATGATCCGACGGTGTTCTACTTCAGCGTTCATCAGCATCCTTTTTATCCCGGCACGGGCGGCGCCGAAGACAAGGGTTCGGGTCAGGGGCTGGGCACGAAACTCAACGTCCCCATGCCGGCAGGCTCGGGCGACAGCGAATACATCAAGGCCTTTAGCGACGTTCTCACGAGCGCCGCGCTCAAGTTTCATCCCGACTTTGTGCTTATTTCCGCCGGATTCGACGCCAGCGAAGGCGATCTGCTCGGACAGATGAAGCTCACGCCGGAAGGCTACGCTGAACTGACGCGCATTGTCGCCGAGATCGCGGATCAAAACTGCAACGGACGGCTGGTCAGCATGTTGGAAGGCGGCTACAACCTCGAAAAGCTCGCTGCCGCCGCGCAGGCGCATATCCGGGTTCTGATGAAATTCAGCGCGCGAGAGAGCCGGAAGTGAAGAGAGGTCGTTGAGCATTTCAGCGGAGCTAACAATCAGCGTTTTTATCCAGTTACCACAGAGGCGCCATTTCTTCCCCGAAGGGGAAAAACAATCATAGCCGTGGGTGAAGCGAAGCGAACCCACGGTGGCGGCAGGCGGAATCATGGGTCCCCGAAGGGAGCCAACGTCGTCACGGAGACAATCCTGATGAAGCGCACAAACGAAATGCGGTGGACTGTTCGATCCATGTTGGCCCCCTTCAGGGACCGATCTTCGCGCTCATCGTTCCCGTGGGTTCGCTTCGCTTCACCCACGGCTATGGTAGTTCACCCCCTTCGGGGGATTCAAACGTCCAAGCTCCAGTCCCTGCTGAGGCAGGATGCAAAGAAGAGCTGGCTAAAGCCGGCTGATGTGGTTGTGATCTGGCAAAAGCCGGCTAATATGGTTTTGCGCCGGATGAAGCCGGCTTATGGGTTTTTGCTTTGTAGTATTGGCCTGCTGTCCTTTGTATTTTTATCCGGCTGCGAGAAGGCCGGCGCTCCATCGCCGAGCGCGGCGGCGGCGAAGATCATCACAACGTCGTCCGGCGTCGAGATGGTTTTCATTCCCGCCGGCGACTTCAAAATGGGCGCGGCGGGCTGGAATGAAGACGAGGCGCCGGTACACGCCGTCAAGATCGGCGCCTTCCTGATGGATCGCACGGAAGTGACGCAGGAGCAATACGCCAAGATGGAAATGCCCGACCCCTCGCATTTCAAGAACCCCAAAAATCCCGTGGAACAAGTCAATTGGCCCCAGGCGGCGCAGTTCTGCAACCGGCGCTCCGAGGCCGAGGGCTTGAAGCCGTGCTATAACGAGGCGACCGCCGAGTGCGATTACGAGGCGCCCGGCTACCGCCTGCCCACCGAGGCGGAGTGGGAATACGCCTGCCGCGCGGGAACCTCCGGCGCCTATTCGTTCGGCGACGATCCGCTCCGCCTGGGCGAATACGCTTGGTTCGCGGACAATGCCTCAAAGAAGACGCATCTCGTCGCGCAGAAGAAACCGAATCCCTGGGGACTCTATGACATTTACGGAAATGTTTCGGAGTGGTGCAACGACGTCTATGACAAAGGCTATTACGCGGCGAGTCCGCAAGATAATCCGCGCGGTCCGGCCAAAGGTAAGATGTATATTTTGCGGGGCGGGGCATGGACGTGGCGAGCGGATCAGATTCGTTCTTCCGCGCGCATGCCCGACAGTCCCGGTTTTGCGGATACCTGTCTGGCGCGCGACGCCATCGGCTTTCGTTGCGTCCGCAAAGCGCCGCCGGAATTGCTTTCCATGGGAAAGTAGATTTATGCCGATAGAAGTTGCGCCAGCTTTTGGAGTAAGGTGGCTTGCCGCCTTCTTTTTTGCGCCAGGGCCCTTGAAACGCCAAAAAGAAGGCGGCAAGCCACCTTACTCCAAAAACTGGCGCCGCCCCTATCCGCATTGCATTCGTCCCTTAGGCAAAAATGCGTTTTTGAATTTGTGATTCAGAGCGCCAAGGCGCGCGGCCCCGATCGCTGAAAATCATCCATGCTCTTCAATACTTGGCCATTTGCTGTCTTCCTGCTGATCTTCCTGCCGGTATTCTTTGCGCTGCGCAAGACCCGCCTGTGGCTGCCGTGGTTGACGCTGGGGTCCTACTGTTTTTATGGGTGGGCCAATCCTTATTTCCTCCTCCTTATTCTCTATGTCACGGCAGTTGTTTATTTTGTGGCTCGGATGATAGATCGCTGTCCCGCCGAAGGACAACAGCCGGGCGCGCTCCGCATCAGCCGCGGGGTATGGCTCGTGATCGGTTTGCTCAACACGCTGGCGCCTTTGCTGTTCTTCAAATACGCCCGCTTCATCATCGAGAACTGCAACGCCGTTTTGTCCTGGGTCCATGCCGGAATAAAATTGCCCGATCCCTCCACGCTCATGCCGTTCGGGCTGCAATACCTGCTCCCGATTGGAATTTCGTTCTTCACCTTCCAGTCGCTGAGTTACCTCATTGATCTCTATCTGGAGAAGACGCCGTGCGAGCGGAATCTTCTGCGCCTGGCGAATTTTGTCTGCTTTTTTCCGACGCTGCTGATGGGGCCCATCGAGCGCGCGGGACATCTGCTTCCCCAGTTCCGTCAATTTCCGGCGGTCCGGCTGCAAAACTTCACCGACGGCCTGTCGCTTTTCCTCGTCGGCCTGTTCAAAAAAATGGCGCTGGCCGGCTATCTCGCCATATACGTTGCGCGCGTCTATGACAATCCGAAATCCTCTAGCGCGCTGGAGCTGATGCTCGCCACTATCGCTTTTGGCTGGCAGCTGTTCTTCGATTTCAGCGGCTATACGGACATGGCGCGTGGCGTGGCCAGGGCCATGGGCTTCAATCTGGTCCTGAACTTCAATCATCCCTACCTGGCTACCGGGTTGGGCGATTTCTGGCGCCGGTGGCATATATCGTTTACGCGATGGATTCTTGATTACATCTTCATGCCGCTCCAGCTGCGCTGGCGCGACTGGCGGTTCCTCGGCAAGGCGCTGGCCGTGCTGGCGACCTTTTTGGTCTCCGGCTTATGGCACGGCGCGGCGTGGACGTTTGTGATCTGTGGCGCGCTGCACGGCCTCGGCCTCGCGCTCACACTCGAACTGGAGCGCTCTTCCTTTTATCGCAAGCGTGTGCCCAAGATAATCAAGCAAGCATGGGTCTTCGTCTTCGTCAGCATCGCGTGGATATTTTTCCGCGCCGGATCGCTCGAGGATGCGCTGCTCATCATCGGGCGCATCTGCATCGCGGCTTGGCATAGTCCTCTGATTTTAGCGGTGATGCTGAAGAATGGCATTTTGGCGACGCTGGCCGCAATTTGCAGAAGCCCGCAGATTCCGATGATGATGGTGGCGCTGGTTTGCATGGTCTGGCTTTATGAGTTTTTATGCGAATCCAAGTTCCGGGATGTTTTGAAAACGGGTTTTGTCCGTGTGGGCATCGCGGTATTCATGGCGCTGTTTCTCCTGCTCAGTTCGTCGGGAGGCGGCGCCTTCATCTATTTGAAGTTTTGATATGGCAAACGAAACCACAGTCGAAACTTCGTCAGCCGCTCCAGCCGCTCCGGTTGCGGAAGAGCCGTTTGGCGCGAATGAAGAGCGCCTGAGCGCCCGACAATGGCTCATTGTGGGCGTCATTGTGCTTTTCGTCGTGCTGCTGACGCCGTGGCTCTGGCAGCGAATCGAGCGTTTTGAAACCGGTCCTGACTATCGTCTTCCCTATCAACTCAGCGAAGACTATTGGCTGTATAACCGCATGCTGCGCCAAACGGCGACGCAGGACCGCATCATCCTGCTCGGCGATTCCGTCGTGTGGGGCGAATACGTCTTGCCCGATGGCGCCTTGTCGCATTTCCTGAACCGCGAAACAGGGGAGGCGGACCGGTTCGTCAACGCGGGCGTGAATGGCTTCTTCCCGCTTGCCATGGAAGGGCTGATTCGCTGTTACGGCCAGGCGTTGCGCAATCGCAAAGTGGTCGTACTATGCAATGTCTTATGGATGACGAGCCCCAAGACCGATTTCAGCTCGGATAAGGTAGAGCGGATCAATCATACCCGCCTCGTGCCGCAATTTTCCCCGCGCTTTCCCGCGTATAGAGCGAACGCCGATCAAAGGATGGGCGCCATTGTGGAACGCAATGTCGGCTTCATGGGATGGGTAGGCCATCTGCAATGCGCCTATTTTGAGCAATTAAGTATTCCGAACTGGACGCTCGAAGACGATGGCGGCGATCCGCCGCGCTATCCAAACGCGTGGAAGAATCCCTTGGCGCAAATCACGCTGACCATTCCGTCTGAAGCCAAAAAAGATCCCAAGCGCGGCCCGAACAGCCTGCGCCACAAACCGTGGTATGAAGATATCAAAGGCGCGATAAACTTCGAATGGGTTGAACTCGATGCGTCGCTCCAGTGGGGCGCATTCCGGCGCCTGATCGGCATTCTGAATGAACGCGGAAATGATGTGATGGTTGTCTTGGGGCCTTTCAACGAGCATATTATCGCCGAAGAGAACCGCCCGGAATATCGAAAACTCTGCGACGGCATCAAGACCTGGCTGACGCAAAATCAAATTCAATACGTCGCGCCCGAAACGCTGCCCAGCGCGCTCTACGCCGACGCCAGCCACCCGCTGACCGAAGGCTACGCCCTGCTGGCAAAGAATCTGCTCGCAGCTCCTGTCTTTGCTCGTATCGTATTTCCCCGCGCGGCGCAAACCAATGCCCCGCCGGCGCGCCCCTGATGCGCCCACGAGCGCGCGCCAGGCGATCTCTGTCATGCGGATGCGCCCCGCGCTGTAGCTTGGCAAGCCCAAAGCCTGCATTCGCCAGGAAAGGAAAACGTGATCTAACAAGATTGGCGGCGGATGGTAGGCCGGCCCGCTCCGTCGGGCGGCGCCGCGCGCTCATTAACCAGCCGGGTAGTATTAGCG
>JAPLSP010000444.1 GCA_026398575.1 Candidatus Sumerlaeota bacterium
CAGAGCCGGTTATTCCGCTTTTTCCATTTCCTCCCATGCCTTCGAAAACTCAAACGATGATCACGTTCATGCTGATTCCAAGTTACGACTGTGCACTCAGGATGAGCACCGCTTTTCACCCACTAATTCCTCAAGGGAACAATAATGATAATCATTGCGGAAGCGAATGCATGAGCGCCATCGCAACCGGGAACGCTCGGGCGCCATTGCCGGTGAGAATGTATGAGCTCCCTCGCCGCCGGAAACGCTCAGGCGCCATAGCGGGCGGGGACGCCCGCGCTCCCAGGGGGCTGGCGCTTGGCTTTTGCGGCTTGGATTCTCGCGAAATAAGATATCGCTGCCGTTCGGCTTGCGCTTGCGTCATGCGCGTATCGCGGCTATAAAGGCCTGAAGCATTCCTGCAATGGGAAAGGCGACGGCATGATACTCGAATCTCAGTCAGTCCGCGAAGACAGAGCGCGCAAGAAGGCGGAAAAACTCGCACAGCGGCGGAGGGAGAATTGGGTGGTGATGCTGTTTGCGATTGGGATGGCCGGGGTGATTGTGACCGCGATCGGGGCTTTGGACTTCAGCCGCGCGTTTGCCTCCTGGAGCTGGACGCCCACACAGGCAACTATCGTCGAAACGCAATTGCGATGGTATCCGGGCGCGCGAAGCAGCCAAAGAGGCGGGAGCTATAATGTGGATGTGACGTATTCATATCAGGCCGACGGGGAACAGTGCGTCTATACGGATCGCTATCCCAAGCGCAGCCTGCTCCTGGATTTGGGATTATTCACAGGCTATTATCACAGCAGAAGCAGCGCGCAGGCGGTTGCAGACCTTTATCCCAGAGGCAGCATAGCGCCTGTAGTATTCAATCCAGCCTTGCCCAAAGACTCGCGGTTGGAAACGCCGCTCGAATCCGGTTTCCGGCGCAACGCCGCCATTGAACTGGCAATGGGAATTTTGTTGGCGCTCGGCGGCTTTGCCGGATCGCTGATCCTCAAGCGCCTCGGCTTCGCGCACGGCACGCGCCTCGAAAAGCCACTCGAAGAACCAGGAATCGAACTATAGCTGCCGGGTGAAAAGCGAACCCGAACTCAGGTCGTTGCCATCTTTGCTGTCCCTGTGGTCCTTGCTGTCCTTGCGGTCCTTGTTGTCCTTCATCCCGCGCCCTCTCCGCCGAAAAAGCCATCACGCCATAATCATCCCGCCATCAACTCTGATCACCTGCCCGGTGACGTACGAAGCCAGCGGCGAGGCGAGATAAAGAACTGTATTCGCGACTTCCTCCGCTTCGCCGAGGCGGTTGAGCGGAACCTGTTGCAGGATGCCCGCCTTGACGGTGTCGGGCAGGACATCGGTCATCGCGGTGCGGATGAAGCCCGGCGCGATGGCGTTGCACAGGATGTTGCGCGAGGCGTATTCGCGCGCCAGCGATTTGGTCAGCGCGATCACGCCTGCCTTGCTCGCGGCGTAGTTGGCCTGGCCCGCGTTGCCCATGACGCCGATGACCGACGCGATGTTGATGATGCGCCCGCCTTCTTTGTTCTTTATAAAGCGCCGCGACGACGCCTTGCAGCAATTGAAGACGCCCTTCAGGTTGATGGCGATGACCAGGTCCCACTCTTCTTCCTTCATGCGGAGGAAAAGGTTGTCGCGCGTGATGCCGGCATTGTTGACGAGAATATCTATCTGCGGGAACGCCGCATAGGCTTTCTCGAACATGGCCTCGCAATCGGCCATCTTCGAGACGTCGCAGACGATGGCCAGCGACTTGCGCCCCGTCGCGGCGATGTCGGCGGCGGTCTGGGTCGCGGTCGCTTCGGAGATGTCGCTGATGATGACGTCGGCGCCCGCGCCCGCCAGTTTCAGCGCGATCGCGCGTCCGATGCCTTGTCCCGCGCCCGTCACCAGCGCCGTTTTTCCTGTCAGCATATCGTGCATGTCTGTCTTCCTTTTCTCCTCAAGTTTATGGTCCTGCGCGATTCGCGCCATTCGCAAAGGGCGCGATTTATTATGCGCCTTCCCTCCAGCGGTCAAGCCTTATAATGCCTCGGCTGGCAGCGCGATTTGTCCCGCGACCTGCCGACGATACTTCGCATAGTAATCAAGTATCTTCCGCAGCTTGTCTCCGGGCTTTTTTTCGAGCGCGACGCCCCCCATCTGAAAACACGCGGCGCCGCCGGCGCAGACTCCCAGCGCCACGGCGCGCGCAAGGTCCAGCGCTTCCCGCTTTCTTCGCCCGCGCATCTGATGCGCCAGAGACGCCAGAACTCCGCCGGCGAAGTTGTCGCCGCAGCCGGTCGTATCGCCTTTGGATTTTCCCTGCTTCAATGCTGCGGTGACGGCTTTGGACGCCGGCATCTCGGTCAAGGGGAGCTCCTTGAACAATCCGCCGCGCGAGTACAGCCGCACGGGATTCGGGCCGTGGGTGATGAGGAAGGCAGGCGTTCCTGACTCGATGAAAAACTGGCAGGCTTTGTCCGAGCCGTCCACGCCGCTGATTTTCAGCGCTTCCTCGCGGTCGGTGATCAGCAGGTCCATGTTTTGAAAGCTCTCGTTACTTTCACCCAGAGGCCATCGCGCGCCGGGATTTTTCTTTTCGTTCCGAAAATCATAAACCGTCGTCACCACCGTGACGCATCCGGAGGATTTGCCTTTTTTGAGCAGCGCGGCAAGATGATCGTGCAACTGCGGCGTCAGCGCTGTGCCGCCGAAGAGGATGATGTCCGATTCAAAAAATCTCCCCGGCAGTTCCTGGGGACCATAGTTCCAGGAGACGCCGATGCGATTTGCGAACGTCCGCTCGCCGTGTCCTCGGTCATAAGTGGGATCGGAAAAAACGGCCGTCGAGGGCGTATCGCCGCGCAGCGTCCTGTATTCGTCCGTATTGAGGCGCATACGGGCCAGCGTCTTGCGCATGAAGCGGCCGGCGTCGTCATCACCCATCGCGCCGTAAAAGACGACTTTATCCTGCCGCCCGCAGCCGGCGAGCATCTGCGAAGCCAGAATCAACGCGACGATGGCTGGTCCGCCGATGTTTTGCGCATCTGGCGGAACGCCTTTCGTGATTGCGCGCTGGATGTCAGCGAACGGCTGTCCGGCGAAGGCTTCAAGTTCCTCGGTGAAGACGAGTTTGCCGGGCGTCAATCCGCCATCGCCCGGACGCTTCGAGCAATAGCGCCGGAACCTTCGGCTGGAGAAATCAATGTGGGCGTAGAGGTAATCCACGACGGAACAGCCCACGCCGCAGATGCGCATTTCATTGCTCCTTCTTCACCTTCGGCAAATTCCGAAAGCCGAAGTAGCGCGCCGCATTGAAGTAACAGATGTCCTGCGCCATGCGCCCCACCATCTTCAGATCGTGCGGGATCAATCCCTTCGCGATGTCATTGCCGAGCAGGTTGCAGAGGATGCGCCGGAAGTATTCATGCCGTGGGTAGGAGATGAACGACCGGCTGTCGGTCAGCATCCCCACGAAGCGGCTGAGCAATCCGAGCGCCGAGAGCGAGTTCATCTGCTTCTCCATCCCGTCCTTCTGATCCATGAACCACCAGCCGCTGCCGAATTGCATCTTGCCAGGAACCGAGCCATCCTGAAAATTGCCAATCATCGTGGCCATGACCTCATTGTCGCACGGATTGAGATTATAGAGAATTGTCCGCGCCAGGCCCTCTACGCTTTCGAGGCGGTCCAGCATTCGCGCCAGCGGGCGGGCGATGTCCCAATCGCCGATCGAATCGAATCCGGTATCCGGCCCCACGACCGCCAGCATCCGGCTGTTGTTGCTGCGCTGTGCGCTGAAGTGATATTGCTGCGTCCAATTCTTTTCATGGTCCATGACACCGAACTCGAAGAGCATTGCGGATTTGAATTTCAGGATCTCGTCGGGCGCCAGCGCCTTGCCGCCGCGTATCGTATTGAAGATCGCTGCGATTTCTTTTTGCGCGTAGTCTTCGGCATACGCGGTATCAAGGCCATGATCCGAAAGGCGGCAGCCCATTTTGTGGAAGAAGTCATGGCGGCTGCGCAACGCCTTCATATAGGAATCGAAGTCGCGGATATCCACGTCCGCGCGCGCGGCCAGCCGGTCCAGCCACTCGTTGAAAGCCTTCGGCGACTCGACCGCCATCCCGCGGTCGGGACGCCATGCCGGCAGAACTTGAATGCCAAAGCTCTTGTCCGCCGCGACCACTTTGTGATGTTCGAGCGAGTCGGCGGGATCGTCCGTCGTGCAGACCAGAACGACGTTGGACATCTTCATTAGTCCGCGGCATGAATAACCAGGATCGGCCAAAAGGGCGTTTCCCTGCTCCCAAATCTCTTTCGCTGTGTCCGGCCCCAAGAGGCGGTCGGTGACTTTGAAATAGCGGCTCAGCTCCAGATGCGTCCAGTGATAGAGCGGATTGCGCAGAAGGTAGGGAACCGTCTCCGCCCACTTCTTGAACTTCTCCCAATCCGAGGCTTTGCCTGTGCAGAAGCGCTCCGCCACGCCGTTGGCGCGCATTGCGCGCCATTTATAATGATCACCCGCCAGCCAGACGCGCGTCATGTTTTCGAAGCGATGATCTTCCGCGATCTGCGCCGGTGGCAGATGGCAGTGATAGTCAATAATTGGCAGATCGGCGACGTATTTATGATATAGTTTTCGCGCCGCCTTCGTCTCAAGCAAAAAATCCTCACCAATAAAAACATCCTTCGCCCTCGTCGTCCTCCCGTTAGTAGTGTTAGTAGTTCCACCTTTAGGTGGCGCTTGTAGTCGCACCTTCAGGTGGCGCTTGTAGTCCCACCTTCAGGTGGTGTTTGGAGTTCAATCTTTAGATTGTGTCTCTCCCCACCTTCAGGTGGGCGTTCCGCCGAGTTCATCAAAAAGCCTCCTCGCATTCCCCCCACCCACGCCCTCCAACTCCTCCTCACTCAAAAATCCCAACCCCCTCAAATGCTCCATACAATCCCGCATATCGCGCGCCGATCCCGCCAGCCG
>JAPLSP010000484.1 GCA_026398575.1 Candidatus Sumerlaeota bacterium
ACTGGGAGCGCCACTGGGAGCGCCGGCATCTCTGCCGGCGTATCGTCCCTTCATCGAACAAGCCCTCATCGAATGGGATTGGCGAATGCAGGACGGCATCGGCACGGAGCGCGAAAGCGTCACATACACCGCCGCCATCGAAAAGACGCTCGAACGAGGCGACCGTTTGATCGCGGACCTCCAAGCCTCGGGCACAAGCCTCGAACAGGAATCCCGGCAATGGGCGGCGTTGCGCCTGCGCTGGCGGCAGATCAACGCAGCACAAACCAATGAATCCGCATGTGAAGAACTCTGGCGGCAAACTCACTTGCTGCGCCGCCGCATCGCGCTCGCTAATCCACTGGCCAAGACCGGCCCGATCGCATTCGTTAAACAGGTTCCCGGCGCGTTCAGTCATCAGCTGACGCAATACTATGGCCGCTACGCCAAGCCGGGCGGCGGCGTCTTCGTCCTCGAACGGCCCGGCCAGACGATGCAATGCCGCGCGCTGACCGCTGGCGCGCTGAACGAGGGCAGCTATCAGCATCTCGATGTATCCTATTCGGGCGACAAGCTGCTCTTTTCGTTTTGCGAATGCGACACGGCGCCGGAAAACAGCATCGCCGGGCGCCAGGGCAGATACTATCACCTCTACGAAATAAACGCCGACGGATCGGGACTGCGCCAACTCACGTCGGGGCCTTATAACGACTTTGCGCCAAGGCGCCTCCCGGATGGACGGATCGTCTTCATCTCGACGCGCCGCGGCGGATGGCATCGCTGCGGCAATCCCGGCTGCGAAAACTACACACTGGCCATGTCCGAGGCGGACGGGAGCAATCCGCATACGATCTCGTTCCACGAGACGCAGGAATGGGACCCGGCGGTGCTCAACGACGGACGCATCGCGTATTCGCGCTGGGATTATGTGGACCGCCACGCCGTCTATTATGAACAGCTCTGGACCGTGCGGACCGACGGCAGCAATCCGGCAGCGCTTTATGGCAACAACACCTTCAATCCTGTGGGGACATGGGAGCCGCGCGCCGTGCCGGGTTCGCGCCGGGTGATGGCCACGGCGGGCGCGCATCACGCGATGACCGCCGGCTCGATTGTGCTGGTGGATCCCAGCGTGGGCGTGGACGGCCCGGCGCCGCTGACGCGCCTGACGCCGGACGCGCTCTTTCCGGAGAGTGAAACGCCGGTGGCGCCGCATTGGCGCGGAGCGGTTCCGGTCGGCGTGACGACGACGCCCGTCGAGGCGCGGCGATGGCCGGGGCATTGCTATCGCAGCCCCTACCCGCTCAGCGAGACGTACTTCCTGGCGGCCTACAGCTTCGACAGCCTGCTGGGCGAGGCAAAGGCCAACCCGCCGAATATGTTCGGCCTCTACCTGGTGGATGCGTTCGGCAACAAGGAACTGCTGTATCGCGACCTGAATATCGCCAGCCTCTGGCCCGAGGCGCTGCGTCCGCGTCCGCGCCCGCCGGTGGTGGAGAAGGCGACGATCGCCGCCACAAGCGAAGGGTTTTGCTTCGTGCAGAACGTGTATGCCGCCGCGCCGCCGCTGCCGCTGGGATCGGTGAAGCGGCTCCGCATCGTGCAGGTCCTGCCCAAGAGCACGCCCGGCGCCAACAACCCGATGGTGGGGCTGGCGAACGCCTCGCCCGGCAAGCAGACGCTCGGCACGGTACCCGTCGAAGCGGACGGCTCGGCGTTCTTCCGCGCGCCCGCCGGACTGCCGATCTCGTTCCAGGCTTTGGATGAACGCGGGCAGGCCATACAGGTGATGCGGTCGGAAATTTATCTTCAGGGCGGCGAAGTCGCGTCATGCGTCGGCTGCCATGAAAACCGCATGACGGCGCCGCCTGCGGGCGGGCGCGGCGCGGCGCTGGCGCGCGGGGCATCCGCCATCGAGCCTGGCCCCGACGGCTCGAAACCGCTCTCCTATCCTCTTCTGGTTCAGCCGGTGCTCGACGCGCAATGCGTGCGCTGCCACAGCGGCGAGAATCCCAAAGGCAAAGTGGTTCTGAGCGGCGAACCCAAAGGACATTACACCGCCAGCTATAACGCGCTCGCGCCGCTGGTGCCGATTGCGCAATGGACGGGCGGGGACTTCCGCAAGACCAATAGCGAACCGCTTGCCACGCCGGATTTCTTCGGCGCGCGCGCGAGCAAACTGATGAAGAAGCTGCTGGCGGGACACCAGGACGTGAAACTCACCGCCGCGCAAATCGAACGCCTCGCGACATGGATGGACGCCAACGCCCTCTTCTACGGCAGTTTCGATCCCGCAGACCAAGCGCGCCAACAGCGCGGCGAAAGAATCGCCGGGCCAGGATTAGAGTAAACTCTGTTGCAGACTTTGGTCCCTCGAGTCCCTTGGGTCCCTTTCGTCCCTCCCGAGCTAAATCCCCTCAGCTTAGAGATTATGGCCTCTCACGGCTTTCTCTTCTCAAAATAATCGTAGAACACATCTGCCAGTTTTTCTCCGTAGGTCTCCCAATGCTTGGCCGAGGGATAATCCTTCAGGCCGGCGATCCAGTAGCAATTAAATTCATGAACGACGGCGTCAATGCCGAAGCGCTCCAGCCATCCGTCGCCGAGGCTGCCGGGGTTTCGGAATGCGGCCTTCGTGCTGCCTTCCGTGAACCAGGTGTGTTTGCGGAGCAGTTGCTCCAGCATGGCCATGCGCTCCAGATACCCCTGCAGCTGCGGTACCGCCGGACGGCTGATATGCAGCTGTCCGTTGCCGTCGTTGTGCAGTTCCATCGCCAGCTGCGGCGCCTGTTTGGACTTGACCATTCCCTCCAGCCATTTTTCCAGCGCGGAATTTTCCGGAGAGAGTTGCGGATTGGCGGGCTTGTCCCAATCGCGGTTAAGGTCCTTGCCCTGAAGATTGAAACGGGTCAGGCCGTGAGCCACGCCGTCCTTGTTCGCCATCGGCATGATGTAAACGCAGTAGCGTTGGAGGAATTTTTTCGCGTCGCCGTCGCCCTTCAGCAGCCGCCCGATGAGCCCCTCCGCGATCCAGTTGCCTCCGGATTCCCACGGATGCGCCCTTGCCCGGATAAAAACTCGATACGTAGCGTTCGGGTCGCCGATGCGGATGATTTCCAATTCGCGTCCCTCTACCGTCTTGCCGATGGGTGTGATCTGAACCAGCGGATTCGGGCGAATGGCCGCGAGCAGCCGGTCAAGGTCCGAGAGGCGATAAGGTTCAAGCCGCGCCACGTATAATTTCGGCCCCGGCATTTCGATGGTGAGGCGCACGCGATTTTGGGGAAGGTTTTCCGTCGCGACGGGTTTCCAGTTCCGCCCATCCTCCGAAATCACCGCCATCTTCATTTCTCTCCCGACCGAGCCTGGGCGCCCATTCCAGACGTTGTCCATGTTCTTGAATTCGAGCGTGAATTTGGCGCCAGGCTTGCCCTGAATCTGAAAATGGAAATGCCCGGCCGCGCGATTGGGCGAGGAACGTTCCAGATCGTAGATGAGATAAACCAGAATCACGCCTTCAGTAGTAGTATCATACCAAAGCGGCGAAGCGTTTTCGAAGTTGGTCGCAATATATTCAAAGCCGCTGACGCCACTGGCAGGCGCCGATGAAAGGCCAACGGGCTGGCTGGTGGAAGAGGCGGCGCCGGCGGAGATATTCAGCATGAGAAGCAAAAAGATAAGCGGCCTGGCAGTGATAATGCTGAATTTGGGTGACGTACTCATGAGGCTTGATATAGCCATCCCCTGGATACTGCTTTATCTCTTAAATACTCAGCTTTTTTTTGAACTTGGCTATTCGATAAATTCGAGAAATCAATCACAGCGTGCTCAGGAAAAACAGCAGGGGCGGGCGCCGCTGAGAGCCCGAAAATATGACACTCGCCAACAGAAACACCCATGACGCCAACGGATTGGCAGTGCAATACTTCAAAATAATGCGTCCATGCTTTCTCGGGAGAGATCATGTCGCCATCATAAACCGAAAGACGCCGATTATCCTTTGGTGTCGGTTTGAAGACTTGAGAAGTTATTTGGCCTTGTTGGACCCAGGCAGGATGAACTTGCCGGAGAAGGATCGTCCTTACGTTCATGCGACGCCTCCGACGATGACGCGGATTCGTTCGCATAGCCATTGCCAGTCTGGCGCCTTGTTTAGATTCAGAGATCGAGTTTCCTCTTTATCATTATCCATATTCAGGGCAAACCATTCGGCTGCATGCTCTTGCAGATTTATGTCCACAGTAACTCTATCAGGACCGCGAGACCATTCCGCTTGAATCCCTCCTTCGGGCGTTGGAAAGATATGCGGGAGCGGCAGGTCATCCGGGAAATCTTGATCGAATGTTTTTGCCAGCCAGTCCATCCCCTCTTTAGGGGGAGCAATTCCTCCGCCTTCCAGCCAGCCATCCTTTAAACTTCGCAATTCCTCCAAACGCGCCGGCACATCCAATGGATCGAGAACGCTAATATATTCTATAGATTCGAAACCCTGCAATTTCCCTTGCCGTGTGAATTTACCCACACCCTGAAGCATTACGCGCGTTCCGGTTTTATATCCAGTGAAAGCTTCAAAAATAGTCTCCAAGTGTTGCGACGCCATAGGGGCTTTTACCTTATGTCCGTCGAACATTTGAATTTCAAATGTCATATCATCCTGATCGGCTTCGGGTATTGCTCCGCGCATCAAGATTTCCTCGGTGATCTCCTTAATGCTCGTCGAGGCTAAAACGAGTTTTCGCCGAGTCTCTTTGGTTAACCGGGGCGGCGTTGTTTGTGCTGGAGCGGCCAGCTCAATCGCCTCTCCTTCCCGGAGGCTGCGGCCGAATTTATCGAAATAAGCAAGAACTTTTTCCGGCAGATATGCTGAAACTGGCTTATTTTTTTCGGCTGCTTCGACGGCGCAAAGGATAGCGTCTCTGCCTTGCTCAAAGTATTTTTGATTCGCAGGAGGAATAAGCACAGACGCCGCGAACAAAACAATTATAGGAATGGCGCTTCCTTCCTCTACGCCAACGAGTTTAAGTTCAAACCCATCGGCAAATCCGCGCGGAGCGCGCTGGCGATCCGGATGCGCCTGGATGAATTTCCATTTGGCAACTTCAATCACCATTTCATCAAGAACAGCAAAGTCTTTAAGAAATTCCAGCGGTATCGCATGTTCTTCGAATCGCGGGCCGATCAGGCGCGGTAGAAGAAAAGGTGCCATACTCATATCATCACCTCAGCGTCTCATTTTTTATGCGCTAAGATGGAAAGCAAAGCGGCTGAGCTAAAATACCGCCATTTCTTAGAGCGCGTCAAGCCATGCTTGACGCTTTTTCTTATTGTCTTATGATGCTGTAGATTTTTCAATAGCGCAAATTAGGTCGGACCGCGCAAAGGAAATAAATAATTTTTCCGCCTGACATCCCTGCGCAATCATGGCTATGATCGCTGCCATTATGCTTTTCGATTCCTCTAAAGATACCTTCAAAGGGGAGGTTTTTTCAGCGCATGAGAACAGCCGCTGCTTTCCTGATTTGCCTTGCTCTGGCGCTTAGCGCGACGTCGGCCCCGGCCGCAGCCCCTTCCAGCGCATCCACTCCCAGCGCATCGCCAGGCGCCGTTTACAATATCACTCTCGTCAGCGATAGCGCGCCCGATCTTACGGACGTTGACAGCTACTTGCGCTCGATCACGTCGCAGTACGCGACGCCGCAGGCGCAGGCCATCGCCATCTGGCGCTGGTCGCACCTTCTCCGCAAGCAGACGACGAATCCCAGCGAAGATGGCCATGAGGTGCTCGATCCCATCGTGATGTTCAACAGTTACGGCTACTGCAACTGCGGGATCGTCTCGGGCGTCAATAATGCGCTGTGGCTGCGCATGGGCTGGAAGGCGCACTATGTGCAACTCGGCGACCATACGGTCTGCGAGTGTTCGTGGGACGGCGGAAAATCGTGGCATACGTTTGACAGCTCGATGAGTTTTTATTGCTTCAATGACCGGGGCGAGGTGGCGTCGGTCCGCGAGATCGAAAAGAACCCGCGATTCTATCTTGAGAACTACGCCCCCGAATGCGGCACGAATCCGGCCACCGGCCCGACGGACCATCGCGCATGGCGCTGCGCATCGGATGGGCCAGTCCGCTACGAACGAACGCTGGCCAACGGCTACGACTCATTCAAGCCGCCCAATGACGTCACGGATTACAACCTCTATGCGCAGTGGGGGCGGCGATATGTGCTAAACCTTCGCCCGTCCGAAAACTACACACGATACTTCCGTCCTCTCGAAAGCGGCGGGCCGGGCGCCTTCAGACCCGTGCGCGGCGACAAGGACGTGGACGCCAACAAGAACATCCGCGCCAACGGCGCCTGGCGCTATGCTCCCAATCTGCGCGACCCTGCGACGCGCGCGCTCATCTATTCCGACTCCGGCGTGAACTGGACGCAGGAGGGAGTCAAAGGTCCCGGCAATGTCATATTTAAAGTTTCCGCTGCCAATGTCGTCACGTCGGCCAAGTTCAAGTTGCAGGCGGCTGGCGCATCGGTTTTCGTTTCGCGCAATGCGGGCATCAACTGGGAGAAAGTGGAGGCGCCTTCCGGAGAGGCCGAATGCGTGGCGCCCATCGCAGGCGTGACGGAGTATCTCGTCAAGGTGGACTTGGCCGGCGCCGACTCGCTCCTGTCGGAGATCGTCATCGAGACGATTACGCAGATCAACCGTTGGTCATTGCCGAAGCTCGTACGCGGCGCCAATCGCATCCAAGTACGCCTCGGGCCACAGGTCGAAACGATCCAGTTCCAGCCCTCCATCGTCAAAGGCAATCATAAGAAGACGGCGTATCAGGAAAAGGGCATTGACGTGGAATCAGAGACGGGCTTCTACAAACCCACGCTCCGCCCCGCCGAAAAAGGGACTCCCTGCAACATCACCTGGAAAATCGAAACGCCCACTCCCATCACCGACCTTGTCTTCGGCGGAACCGTTTGCGTCAAAACGTCCAAAGACCGCGTGTCCTTGTTGCATTCTTATGATGACCAGACCTACACGCTTGATTACCAGAAAACTGACGGCGCATCGCCATTCGACTTAATGGTGAACGCCGCCGTGACAACGGTTCCCGCCGGCGTCCGCGCAGCGTATTTGCGCTATGAATTCGAGACCGCCCAATACCCGAAGAGCTATTCCGGTCCCGGCATCCAGACGGCAACGATGACCGTGCATCACCAACCCCGTACGACGGGCTTTACGCCGGTCGAAGTGGCTTACTGTTGGGTCGAGCGCCGCGATTCAGGCGACGTCGAGCGGCGGCACACGGAGGAGGTCACCACAGCGGCGCATGAATACACGCTGAACGTGAGCGGCGCGCGCGACCCGATCATGAAATGGGTCCGGATCAACCTCAAAGGACAAGGGCCGGACGGCGACAAGGTGAAGTATGGTTACTCGGACGGCCAGGACGCCGGCGCCGGCACGAAACCGGAATGGGTCCGCTATCGCTGGGGAAAAAATCTGGCGCTCGGCAAAACCTACACCCTCGAAGGCAAGCAGGACGAACGAAACCCCGACGCCGGCAGCGACCTCACCGACGGCCTGATCGCCCCGCCCGACACTTATGTCTCGCTCAAATACATGCCAACCAATGTCATATTCGCCAAGGACGTCT
This sequence comes from Candidatus Sumerlaeota bacterium, assembly GCA_026398575.1. The sequence goes on from JAPLSP010000484.1 coordinate 7,631, forward strand.
CGCCCGTCATCACGCTGGACCTCGGGAGCGCGCAGACGGTGTCGGCGGCGCGCGTTCATGCGGGGCAGGAAGACGGCTTTCATCTTTCGTACCCGGACACGATCGCCGTGGAAGTTTCCACCGACGGCAAGACCTTCGCGCCCGCAGGCGCCGCCGCTTTCAGGCAGGTTTTCGAGCCGCCGGCGGATTTCGTTCCCTGGGAACTGGACGAGTCGGCGCTGTTCGACGCTCTCCCCGCCGGCGGAAGACTGGCATACGCATACCGGATTCTTTTTGAGAAACCAGTAAGCGCCCGTTATATCCGCGTGCGCTGCGCCTGCCGCCAGGGATGGGGAATGATGCTGTCTGAGATACAAGTATTCGACACCGTCACGATGGACAAGACGGCCCCGCCGCTTGTCGTCCATGCGCCGATAGCTCGATAGCATGGCGAATCAAAAATACTTCTCAATAAACTGAAGCGACTCGTCAACTTCGCCCACTCCGCCAAACCCGATGGAGACCAGGTCATTGGGCTTCGAGTTTTCAGCGACAAACTGCAACCCTTCATCGGGAGGGATTCGGCCGGCGGCCAGCGCTTTGAGCAGGATGAATGGCTTGGCCACGCCGCGAACGATGTTCACTCTATCTTGCACGGTATCTTTCCCCTCGAATCCGGGATAGACGAAACCGGTCAGGTTCAGCGGGAACAGATATGCGTCAATCCCATAGTTCTGCCTTTCGCACAGCTCGATGGTCTCTACCCTGTGTGTGGAGATGCCCGCCAACAGTCCAGCCTCATGAATCTTTTCGATGAGTTGCGCCAGACCGCCGATTGAGTCGCCCTTCCTGGGACGATCAACGTATTGGGCGTGGATCACGCAGATGTCGGCCCGGCGCTCGATCAGAAATGACAGCTTCTGCTGGTGGCTTTTCATCTCCGAGGTTTCATCAATCCGGGTATTGCCTACAAAATGAATGGGCGCCGGATTGCGCTCCCGGAGTCTTGAAAGGATCGAGACAATCCGCTCATTGGCGCATGACTCTACAGTGTTGACGCCCAAGCCGATGCAGTGCTGTATCGTTTGCGCTATCGTTTCATCATCAAAGCGTCCCCGATACTCCGCGCTTCGAGCCTCACTGAAGTGCGACCGCCCCCAGAACGCATTCGTCCCGCACAGGACTTTGCTGAACGTCAGATTGCCAATGGTCACTTGTTTCATTTGCGGCCTTCCTCTGGCGAAAACCTATCATGGATGTCCCCGAAACTATTGCGAAGCTATTGCGCGTCATGGGATGCCGATGTATCCGACCAACTCCTTCCAGAAGTCTGCGCCGCTGTCGCTGTTGGTCATGATGATGAGGCCGTGGCCTTTGACGGGATCGAACTCGACGTAGCTGCGAAAGCCGGCGCCGTTTGCGCCACTGTGGCAGATGCGCGGGCCGGAGGCGGTCGGTTCAATGAACCAGCCCAAGCCATAGCGCACATCGCCAACGCCCGTGCTGCCGCGCCGTGTCAACAGCTCGCGTCCCGTGGGCGGACTGGCGGGCGTCAGCATCGCACGCACGGACGCCGCGCTGATCGAGTGCGGTCCGCTGCGGTCCGCTTTCATCATCTCCATCGCAAACGCCGCGTAGTCGCGCGGAGCGCAGTAGAGGGAATAGGCGGCGTTGGGTTTCGAGTAGAGCCTGCGGTTTGCTTTGACCTTGCCCTCGGCATTGTGTCCGGCGGCGGCTTTGGCCGCGAGGGCATCCCGCCATACATGACTGCTGTTCTTCATGCCCAGCGGCTCCAGCGCCATGCGTCGCATCATGCCCTCGTAATTCTCGCCGCTGATGCGCTCCATAACGCTCTGAAGAAACTGGAAGCCCTCGCCGGAGTAAAGGTAGGCCGTGCCCGGCGCATGCATCAGCTTCAGCGGACCGTCTTTGGGGCGCCAGTTCGGAAAGCCGCTGGTGTGCGTGAGCGCCATGCGCGCGGTGATCCGTTCATGCAGCGGCTCGTCCTTCAAATATGGCTCGGTAAGATAGCGCGCGAGTGGACGGTCCAGGTCGAGCTTTCCCTGTTCCACGAGTTTCAGCGCGGCATAAGCGGCCAGCGGTTTGGTCATCGAACCGGCCTCAAAAACAGTCTCAGCGTCCACGAGCCGTTCTTTGCCGGCCTCCTGCGCGCCGAGGTATTTTTCAAACGCGATGCGGCCATCCACAATGCCCACCACCGCCGCGCCGGGCACGCGATGTTTGGACATCAGCAACGGCAGCAGCGTGTCGAGCGCCTCCGGGATGGCCTGCTTGACCGGCGGCGGTTGATACGCCAGCAGGATGCGTCGCGTCAGTTCGCCGAACTCCGCCGCCTCGACGCGCCGGCCTACGATGTCGGTGTTCACGCGATGCACGATCACGAGATCGAGAGCGGGGACGTTCAGGATGTAATGCCCGCCTGTGCCACGCGCGGAGTAACTGCCTTCGGGCAGCGTCACGCCGGGCAGATGCAGGCCGCCTCTTGCGATCCACCACAGGTAACCGTAGCCACCCCTCACGTCCGCTTCGGAATACGATGTCACGCTCTCCTTCACCCACGCGGCAGGCACGACTTGCTTTCCGTTCCACTGGCCGCCGCGCAGGAACAGCAAACCGAAGCGCGCCATGTCCCGCGCCGTCATGCGAAACGGATAGGCGCGATGGATCGAGTCCGCGCCGGTGACGTACTTTCCATCGGAGACTTCGTAGTCCTCCATGCCGAGCGGCTCTGCGATGAGGCGCCTGAAATCCTCGTAGATGGCGGCCTTGCACTGCTGCTCGTAAATGGCGCCGAGGACGTTGAAGTCCCAGTTGTTGTAATACCAGAAGGCGCCCGGCTCATGACTGTGCCGCTGCGGGCGCTGCGCCTTCATCCGCGCCGTCTCGTAAAGCGCCGGATGGTAAATGCCGGAGCGCGACTTGAGCAGGTCATGCACGGTGGCGCGCTTTTCCACCTCGGTAAGCCGTGGCTCGTTATCGTCAATACCCAGATCGGCCATCGTCGCATTCAGCCGCAGTTTCCCGGCCTCCACCTGGATTCCGTACATCGCGCTGAGAAAGCTCTTTCGGATGGAATGCACGTTGATCTTCCGGTCCACCGCGCCCCAGGAATCGAGCACTTTGCCGCGCGTAACGATCATGGCGGCCTCGGTATTGAGTGTGGCGGCATACTCGCGCGCGGCGGCGAGTTTCTCCCGCGACCAGCCGGCAGACGTGGCCTCGGCGTCCGTGAGGTTTTCCCAGACGGCTGCGTGGACGTGTGCGTGAATCACCCAAGCCGTCAGAAACCACAGCGCGAAAAAGCGGATTATGTAAGCCGTCGCAAACGTTCGGGGTACTCCGGATCTTCAGGCAATATTTTGCGGGTTCCGTCCATCAATCACCTCAGGCGCTTTCTTGCTCATGCCAATTGAATATTAATCGGTCTCCTTGATCATAGTCAAACTCCCAGCAGGTTCAAACAAAATGTTGCGCCGCCCCCGGGATTGCGCCCGCAAAGGACAAGGGTTTCATTCGGGACGGGCAATCACCCGATGGGTGAAATCGAACCGCGTGGAAAATCTCCATTTCTTTGCGTTCTTTGCGATCTTTGCGGTTCATCTGCTTTTTTCAGGTTCAAGGTTCCACAGAGGTCAGTCCTTCGCGGACGGCGTATTTGGTGAGGTCAGCCACGTTGTGGATGTCCAACTTCTCCATGATATGCTGCCGGTGGGTCTCGGTAGTCTTGACGCTCACATCGAGTTGTGAGGCGATTTCTTTTGTGCTTTTGCCTTCCGCCACCAGTTGCAGCACTTCACGTTCCTTGGCCGTGAGCAGGGGGAGCGCTGGCCCCCCGTCCTGGAACGGATGGCGTACGGCGTCTAATAAGACAGAGGAAATGCCCGGACTGAGGTAGATGCGGTTCGAGGTCACGAGACGGATGGCATGGATCAGCTCCTCAAAAGCGCCATCCTTGAGCATGTAACCGGAAGCGCCCGCCTTCAGCATCCCCTTCACAAATCGCTTGTCCGTATGCATGGACAGCGCGAGCACCTTCACGCCGGAAACGCTGGCAGTGATCTGGCGTGTGGCTTCAATGCCGTTCATATCCGGCATGCCAATATCCATCACGACCACGTCGGGCTTCAGCTCCCGAGCCAGATGGATCGCCATCTGCCCATTCTCCGCCTCCCCGATCACTTTCAGCCCGTGTTCCTTCTCAATCAAGGAACGGAGGCCGCTGCGGAAGATTTCATGATCGTCCGCGAGCAGGATTGTTATTTGCATGGCGTATCACCTTCCAGGGAAGCACGGTCACGCCTCAGCGGCGCGATCAGGGTGACTCGCGTTCCGTGACCGCGCTCGGATTCGATCTCAATGGCGCCGCCAATGTATCGCAAGCGTTCGCGGACGCTGAAAAGGCCGAACCCTCCGTTTTGGTTCGTTCGAGACCCAGTCTCTGCCGGGTCAAATCCAGCGCCCTCGTCCTCAACGACGATGCGCACATCATCCCCCTCCCGCAGGATTGAGAGTTTCCCGCTGCCGGTGTTCGCGTGTTTGACGATATTGATCAGCAACTCGCCCACCGCACGAAACAGAAGGCCTCGAACGTCATCTCCCAGCGGTTTCGAATGCGCGTCATCCGCAAATTCGATTTGAATTCCATGCTCTTCGCCCATTTTCTCGCTGAGCCATTCCAGCGCGGATTCGAGACCCAACTCATAGAGAATGG
>JAPLSP010000231.1 GCA_026398575.1 Candidatus Sumerlaeota bacterium
CTAACACGGACCGACACGGACTTACACGGACCAATGCGGAATGGCGCGGAGGGGTGGGGGGGGGTCAGGTCTTGGTTACGCGGCGGACTTCTTCCAGGGTGGTGATGCCTTGGGCGGTTTTGAGGATGCCTTCGCGGATCAGAGTGCTCATCCCTGCTTTTTTCTTGGCGAGTTCCGTAATGTTGCTGAGGGGTTCTTCGGCCTCCAAGGCGGTGCGGATCGCGTCGTTGAGTTTGAGAATCTCGAAGATGCCCACGCGCCCGTAGTAGCCGGTTTGCGCGCAATGATCGCAGCCGATTCCGCGATAAAAAACGATGTCCTTCATGCCGCCGCGCTTGAGGTTGACGGTCGCCAGCTCCGTGTCGGTCGGAGTATAAGGCTGCTTGCATTCGGAACAGATCACGCGCGCCAGCCGCTGCGCCACAATGCAGTCGAGCGCCCAAGCGTAGCGCGTCGGAGAAACGCCCAGTTCGCGCAGACGCGGGAAGACGCCGATGGCGTTGTTGGTATGGAGCGTGGTGAAGACCAGATGGCCCGTCATGGCCGCCTCGACGGCGATCTTGGCCGTTTCGGGGTCGCGCACCTCGCCCACCATGATCACGTCGGGGTCCTGCCGCAGGATCGAGCGCAGACCCGTGGCGAAGGTGAACCCCTGCGGCTCGTTGATCTGCATCTGGTTGGCGCCCCGGATGACGTATTCGATCGGATTTTCGATGGTGATGATATTCTTGTCGCCCGTGTTGACCTGATTGAGCGCCACGGTCAGCGTCGTTGTCTTGCCGGAGCTGGTAGGGCCGGTGATGATAATCAGGCCGTTGGGATCATAGATGGAGCGCTCGAACTTGTCGAGATTGTCGCCTTCGAGCCCCAAGTCCGACAGATTTTTTTCCACTGCCTTGGCGTCCAGCAACCGCAGCGTCGCTTTTTCGCCGAATCGCACCGGCACGGTATTGACGCGGATGTCCAGGCTTTTGTTGTCAAGGGTGATGTCCAGCTTGCCGTCTTGGGGAACGTGGCGCTCGGTGATGTCCATGTCGCATAGGACTTTGATATGGCTGACGAAACTGGAATTGATCAGGCGCGGCATTTCCAGCAGGTCCTGCATGACGCCGTCCACGCGGATGCGGACCAGCGATGCCTCCTCGCCCGGTTCGATGTGCAAGTCCGTGGCGCGCTTGCGCACGGCCAGCGTCAGGATGGAGTGCAGCAGTTTGTTGACGGCGTCCCGTTCCACGATGCCTTCGTCTTCGCCTTTATGGCGCTGCACGACGCCTTGCTCGATTTGAGTGGTCAAATGCGTGACGTAGGCGACGAGATCGTAGGCCGAGGTGATGTTCTCGCGGCAATGCGGGCAGACGATGAATTCGGCTTTCTCATGTTCCGGACTGCTTTCGATCTGCTTGCCGCAGCGCGGACAGGGGAAGCTTTCCTTGGAACGGAAGTGGAAGGAGACGCCGCCAAAGACGGGCGTTTGCAGGATATTGCCGAGGGCGTCCATGACTTTGCCGGGCGCCTCGGGTTTGGCGGCGAAGGCGGTGGCGGCGGCAACGGCGGGCGGCGGCGCGATTTCCCTGCCTCGAAAGCCGCGTTTGCGCATTTGCCGCTCGCCACGCCAGGCGACAAACAGCACGACAAGAAAAATGCCCGTGATCAAGAACTTATGGTCCGCAATCCAGTTCCAAGCGCGTCCCAGAGCGCCGATTTCCGAGGCTGGCACGGCGGACAAGGTCAGGAACTGGATATCCGCGCGCGGAATATCGCGCGGTTCGCTCCCGCCGATCAGAAAGATGACCTTGGCCGCGTCCATATCGTGCAGCCGGCCCATGAAGCTCTCATTATGCCAGGTGAGGATTGTGTCTTCGCGCGAACGGTCGCGCCGGTAGTTTTCGATGCCAGACTTTGTCCCCAGTCTGAATTCCCTATC
>JAPLSP010000022.1 GCA_026398575.1 Candidatus Sumerlaeota bacterium
GGCGCCGTTTCTGAGCGCATTGTCTCCAGTCCTTAGGCAAAAACACGTGATCGTAATTCTGAATCAGAACACTTGGCCCAAGGCTTATGTCTTTCGATCCCCTTCCGCCTTCTGTTTCCGTCATCGTTCCCGTCAAGAACGCGGCGGGCTATCTTGGCAAATTGTTGGACGGCCTGGAAGCGCTGGATTATCCACGCGAGCGCCTGGAGGTTTTGTTCGCCGACGGACGCTCGGGCGACGCGACGCGCGAATTGGCGGCGCGGCGCGGATGGACGGTGATGGATAATCCGCGCCAGACGGTCGCGCCCGCTCGCAATCTGGCTTTCGAGCGCGCCTCGGGCCAGTTCATCGCCTTCACGGACGCCGATTGCGTTCCGGCGCCGGATTGGCTGCGCGCGGCGGTCCGATGGCTTCAGCGCGAAGAGCCGATCCTGCTGTCCGCCGCGCAGGCGCCGCGTTGCGCGCGCCCGGCAGGTTTGAATGAAACGGACGGAAAAATCGCGATTGATCCCGCGCGCGTGGCATGCGTCGGTGGCCCTAATCTGACGCCGCGGGATGAGACGCCATTCGGCCGCGCGGTGGGCTTCGTCTTCGGGCAGGCGATCTTCGCCGCCGGCAGCGTTCATGCGCGCGTCTTGCCGCAGCCCCGGCTGGCGCTCAGCATTCCGGGCTGCAACGCGATCTACCGGCGCGAAGCGCTTGCCGCCGTCATGCCGGTGGATGAATCGCTGTTGACGTGCGACGATACGGAGCTGAACCGGCGCCTGCGCGACCGGGGGTGGCTGCTGCTCTATACGCCGGATGTGATCGTTGATCACTACCGCCGCCCCACCCCGCGCGGGCTGCTGCGGCAGATGTACCGCTATGCGATCGGGCGCGCGCAATTCGGACGGCGCGCGGCGGGCAATATCAATCTCATGCATCATCTGGCTGGTTTGGCGGCGCCTGTTTTTTTCATCGTGTGGATTCTCAGCGCGGTTGTGTTTGGGTGGACGGGGTGGACATCGTGGACATTGGCTGGGGCCGCCTGGCCGTTGGCGGTATTTGTGGGGCATCTGGCGGCGGGGTTGTGGGCGCTGCTGGCCACGCGCGACGCGGGCGCGGCGCTACGGGTTCCTCTGGTGATTTTTTTAATCTGTATCGGATGGTCGGTTGGGTATCTGCGAGAGCGGCTGGCGCCGATGAAGGATGTCGCGGGAAAATAGCTTAGCTTTAAGATGGCGACACTTGGCCTTGGCGCTTTTGATCGGACGGGTCGGACGCGTCGGACGGGTCGGACGGGTCGGACTGGCGCCAAGGTAATCTGGATTGGAAAGCGAACTTATGTCCTGTTATCAATATCGCCGCTGCTTTTTGCGGGCGGCCATTTTGCTATGCATCCTCGCGGGCGGCGGGAGCCGCCTGGCGGCGAGAGAAGACGCGCCCGTCCAACGCAAAGCGGATTTGCTGCGCATCCACATCGTGCTTCCGGGAACTTATCATATCACGGGCCAGCAGATGCGGCGATTCCGGCCGGACTTGGAGCAGCTCGATCCGGGGCGGTTGGTTCTGAAATACAATCAGCGCCCTTATCCAGCGCTGGCGCGCGGCCTGGACGATAAAGGCCGGCTCACCGACGCTTCGGAAGTGATTTTTTATGCGCCGGCGCAGCCGCCCGTCCCCGTCGTCAACGTCTTTGGAGACAACGCGCCGCAATTGAATTTTCTCCAGTTATTCTTCGAGGGCGATCCGTCCGAGGCGCTGCGATTCACGCCAGCCTCGCCGTCCACCCCATCCACCGCGCCCACCTGGACCGTCATGGAAACCCGGCGGCTGGAACCGGATTTGATTTGGGAATTTTTCCAGCCGACCGGCGACGCGGAAAAAATCGTCCCGACCGACTTTCGCTTTTGGGCGAAGCTGGCGCGCCCGGCCACCTCGGAGAACGAACCGAAATATGCGTTCAAGATTCCCTGCCCGGACCTGGACACTGCGGCCAGCGTTTCGGCCCAGGTCAAAGTTTATCTCTATGGCATTTCGAATTTTCATACGGTGCAGGATCACAATGTCCGGATTCTCATTAATAAACACGAAGCGGCGCGCGGCAGCTGGGGCGGCCTTGCGCCGGCGACGCTCGTTGGCGAGATACCTTCCTCGGCGCTAACCCGGAGTGACAACCTGGTTGAAGTCGAGCTTTTCGAACCGCAAACAGCCAATGCGCCCAAGCCTGTCTTTGACGTCGCGATGCTGGACTGGATGGAGTTGACCTATCCGCGCCGGCTGCGCGCGCAAAAAAACTACGTCGCCTTCTCCTCGGCCGCCGCGGCTCCCAGCGTCGTCCGCGCCGGCGGCTTCACCACGTCGGCCCTCACCGGCCTGGACGTGAATCGGGCGCGCCTGCTCGACGTTGAAACGCGCCGCAACCCCGACAGCCCAGGCAATTGGATCGCCACGGTTCCTTTGGACGGCGCCACCTCGGCCGCCGCGATCTTCGGGGCCGACACGCCTCTCGGGACGCCGTATTTCCTGGAAGGCGTTTCATGGCTGGGGCTGCGCGAAATGAAAATCGCGGCGGACTATCTGGTCATCTCTCCGCAGCCCTTCATTCCTCCCCTCGAGCCCTTGATCGCGCAACGGCGCGCCGAAGGGCTGCGCGTGGCCGTCATTCCCGCCGAGGCGATCTACGAGGAATTCGGCGGGGGCTTTCCCGGCGCGCAGCCCATCAAGGATTTCGTCACGTTCGCGTACAAGAACTGGCAGCGCCCGCGCTACCTGCTGCTGGTGGGCGACGCCTGCGCCGTCAGCGCCATCAAGACGTGGCTTCCGGCCTATTCCTTCAATACGCTGGGCGGCTCGCACGCCAGCGACCAGTGGTTCGCGATGATCGAGGGCGGCGGCGTCAATGGAACGCTTCCCGACATGGCGGTGGGCCGGATTTCGGCGACGGCGACCACGCAGGTGGCGCTCGTCGTAGCCAAGATTCTGAAGCGCGAGCAGGAGCTGAATCCCGGCCCCTGGCGCGCCGAATCGCTGTTGATTGTGGCGTCGGAAAGCTGGGCCGAACGCTCGGCGCGGCTGATCGCGCAGAGCAAGTTGTTTCCCTGGATGGCGGCCAAAACGCTGAACACGAACAAGCAGGCGACGCGCGTCGAAGAGCATCAGCAGTTGACACGCGACATCGCCGCGGCGCTGAATCAGGGGCAGTTCTTCACGGTGTTTCTGGGTCACGGCGGCGGCGCGGTCTGGGAAGTCGGCCCTTCGATCCGGCAGGATTTTTTCCGGGTCCACCTGTTCGACAAATCCAATGTGGACGCGCTGACGAACGCGGACCGGCAGACGCTCGTTCTCGCGATGACGTGTTTCACCAATGACTTCGATCATCCGCACTTTCTCGAGACCATCGGCGAAAGTTTTTTGCGCAGCCCGGGCGGCGCGTTCGCCGTTCTAGGGACGTCCGGACGGGTTGACAGCGTTGTCAGCTCGCGTTTCGCCCGCGAATTCATCGGGCGCGTCGTCGAGGAGCGCCCCGATCGGCTGGGGCAGGCGATGCTCGCCACGCTGAAACAGGTTAATAATGAGGATCTGAACCGGCATCTGATTCTGTTGGGCGACCCGGCCTCGCGCCTGCGATTCCCTGAACGCATCCTTCCTTTGTCCGGCGCGGCGCCGGGCGGCGCGGCAAGCCCAGCCTCCAGCGATTCACTCACGCTCGAACGAAAGGAAGGCGCCGTGATGCTTCGCGGCAAACTGGAAAACTCGAATTATTCGGGCGAAGGGCAAATGAGAATTTCTGACGAAAGCGGCCGGATCCTCGAGACGCGCGCGATCCCGATTAAGGACGGCTTGATCGGCGTGGAAGTCAAGCTGCCCGGCAATGGCGGCCCTGAAGCTCAGGGACCATGGGGGATCAGCGTTTACGCCGCCGATCCAAAGGCGCATCGCGATTGGCTGGGCGCCGCCTCCATTCGAAAATAGCTATTTCGTCCGTGCCAGTCCGTGTCCGTCCGTGCCAGTCCCTTGTCTGTCAGCGCTTCCTGAAAATCTTAGAGGACGATTTATCCTTTTGCGGAGTCGAAATCCGCTGTCCGAAGCGGGGTTCGGTGCCGTTCAGCAGGCGTTGGATATTGCCGCGATGGAGATAGATGATGAGGGCGGTCATCACCGCTGTGGCCAGCGTAAGGAGATGCAGCCCCGGGGCAAGTATGGGAACGCAAATCGTCATCACGATGGCGCCGGTGATCGAAGCGAGCGACATGAAACGGGTTGTCGCGACCACCAGCGCGCCCGCCGCCAGCGCCACCAAACACGGCAGAGGCGCCAGAGCGAAATAGACTCCAATGCTGGTGGCCACGCCTTTGCCGCCGCGGCCTGCGAGAAAGATCGAATAGATATGCCCGATGACGGGCGTTATGGCGATGAGCAGCACGCCGACTTCATGGTGGAAGGGGCCATGCAAATTCAGCCCCAGCCATCGCGGAAAGAGCACGACCGGCAGGTAGCCCTTGAGGATATCGGCGACAAGAACGATCAAAGCCAGCTTCCAACCCAGCACGCGCGCGGCATTGGAGAATCCGCAATTGCCGCTGCCCACCTTGCGCAAATCCACGTCGGCAAGCAGTTGCGTCAGGATGACGGCCGTGGGAATGGCGCCGCAGATATATCCGGCAAAGCAAGCCACTAAAAACAAAATAAAATCGCCCATGTAGGTTGCTGGTTCCTTTCGAGACCAAACGCGCACAAAAAAGGCGAAGTGAAGTTATGATAAATCTTTCTCTGTGTAAAGCCGGTAATGTGTTGTTTGACTATCAAAAAACAAAATGATGGAAAACAGAATGAAAACAGAATGATGGAAAACAGAATGATGGAAAACAGAATAATAATATCGGAACAATGAGGTCAGGACGATGGAGGGAGCGGGCAAAGGGTTTTATATTCCCGTTCGACGCATTCCCATTCCTCGAAGATCGCAATCGCCGTTGCCGGATTGGCGCCCGCGCCCAGCTCGAATTGCGCAATGACGCCGCCCGAAGGATCATACAGGCGCGCGGCGACTTTGCGCACGGCGTTGCGTCCGGCCTGCGAGTCTTTGGATGGAAGAATATGCTGCCGGTCAATCTCGCCCCAAAAAGTAATCCGACCTTTGGCAACGCGGGCGAGGGCGTCCATGTCCATGCAGAACAGCTGCGAATTGACGGCATCCACGCCCACTTCGATCAGATCTTCATAGACGGCGGCGATATGTCCGTCCGAATGCATGAAGGCGAACTTGCCGCGCTCATGCGCCAGCGCGCAATAGTCCCGATAGAGCGGCTTGAAGAGCTCGCGCCAAAGCGCCGGATCAATCAGCAGCGCTTTTTGCGATCCCCAATCGTCCATGAACATGATCCCATCCACGTCCGTCGAAACCCAGAACTCCAGTTCCTGGAGATGGAAGTCATGGATGCGGCGCAGCAATTGGCGCGCCTCGTCGGCGCCCTCCAGCAAATCCATCATGGCGTTGGCTGAGCCGCGCAGGAACTGGTAGCGCTCCCAGGGGCGCGGACAGCATCCCGCGAGCACGAATTTCGGCGTCTCTGCGCAGGCGCGGTTGACCGTGTCGCGCGCAGACGCGACGTCGCCGGGCAGCGTTTCATAGGGAGGTTGCGCGTTCCTCCAGTCCGAAAGATTCCGGATCATGGGGGTTTTTACTTCGCCGATGACGCCCCTTTGGATGTTGGTGAAGGCGCAGCCCCATTCATCAATAAAGGTTCCCACGGCATGCGGCTCGCCCTGGCGGCAAGATGAGGGAAGATAGACATTTGGCGCGCCCTGAAAATCCGAGGGGAAGCGCCGGCGGATTTCCTTCATGGCCTCCGGAAAATGCTCTTCGCACCAGGGCAACGTCCAAAGATCGCGGGGCATTCGCTCGGGATACTCGAATTTCAGGCAACGAGATACAATTTCACGGGAGGTTAGAGGCATAGAACTCGTCTTTTTTCGGTCAGGGTCTCCTGCTATTGCTTTCCATCTCGCATTCATACGCCACGCCTATTTCCGTGATGAAGGAATGATCCCTTTCCACCAACAAATGATAGACGGTTTCATTGCATTGAGCGCGCTCGAGAGCGGTGATGCGGACCCTGTGCCCCGTTTCATCCAACGTCAGCCGCAATCCCATCCAGAAATCCCGCGCCGCCACCCATTCCTCGCCTTTTTTCCCGCTCTTCGGCGAACGGAAAGCCGTGGCCGAGGCGGGAGGCGAGACAAGGAATTTTTGCTCCGGCGTACACCAGACGGTTGTCTCCGAATCCTCGAGGCGGACGCCAATCATCGCCCCTGTGTGCGCGAAGGTTCGTGTTTCCATGACCAACTGCAGCAATCCATGATGCGTCCAGACCCGCTCTCCCCGGCGGATGATTTCGATCGCCTTCCATCCGAGCCTGGTTTTGACCCGGGTCCCTGCGCGGAAGCAATCCACGCGGCATGAGGCGCCGCCTGGAATCGCGCTCTCAAACGCAGGAAAGATTTGCATGATCTCCGTCCTTCCTATTCGCGTTTCGCAACTCTTTGGCGATGCGCCGCAGGGTTACTGCGATTCCGCTTCTTGATGATTACCTGGCAAAGCGCGCTCGGACGGTTTCGATGGCGTGAGGACCCAGATTCAGGGCGATCCCGCCGCCGGTAATCGCAAGGGGCTTGCCTTCTTCTTCAATCAGGTTGGTTTGCTCGGCGCTTTGAGCCGGAGCAAAGAACCGGATCGTTGCGGCGTTGTCTTTGCCTTCCATATCATAGCAGCTGAAGATGATGCTATCATCATCTTCGCATTTTTTGAGGGTGGAGATGGCGGCGCCGGGCGCGGAGAGCGAGCAGAAGCTCATGCTCTCAGGGAGAATGGCGTTTGCGTTGGCATCGGCGGCGCGGAGCGGCATCTGCATAGCTCGCAGTGGGTGGTTCGCCGCGACGCCCTGGCGCCATCCTGCGCGCCAGCCGGGCTCATGCGAGAAGAGGCTGAAACGGTAGTGATGATCGCCGGGCTGCAAATACCAGTTGCCTTCGCCGTGGCAGCTCTTTCGCGAGGCCAGCAGGATCGGTTGAATAATCGGATAGGACACGGCGTCGGGAGTTGGGTCTTTATAATCGAACACGGCGACATCCGAACTGAGTGTCAGGCCAAACTTCTCCCCGCCGGCGTAGATGAAATTCTGAACTTCGCGCGGACGAATGTCTTTGCAGAGCTCATCGTACTTGACGTTCGCATAGGCATGGCCGCCGCTCGTCGGGATTTCATCCTTGCCGACCTCGACCACTCCCATCGGAACTTCATAAGCGACCTGGCCGCCGGGCGCTGCGACCGGCAGGGCCATGCGCCATTCGCGATACTTCGCGCCGTTCCAGTTCAGGATCGAGACATCGAAGTCTATCCGCTTGATCGTGCTGTAGACGATCAGCTTCTGGCGAATCGTGCACTCGGGCAACAGCTGCTCCATCGTGAAGACGGTTTGGATCGCGCCGGACTCTTCGCCGCTGCGCTTCCACTCGGGCTTGTGGTTGCTCATCTTGTCGAAGCCCTGCATGGTAGGCTGCTGGACGCGGCCAAATTCGCCGGCGCCGTTGCCCACGGATTGCAGCGTGAAAATTTCACCGCCGAGGAATTTCGATGTGTCGAGAAGCTCGGCATTGAGCTGTTTGTCATAAATGCTTTTCAAGCCGCCGGGAGCGAAATTGATTTTGTAGAAAGTGTTTTCGTAGGTGGGGGAGATGGGAGGAATGGGAGGAATGGGAGGAATGGGAGGAATGGGAGGAATGGGAGGCGTGGAGGATTTTATGTAGAAGACTTTGTAGCCGAGGGGGGGAACGTCGGCGGCGAGGAATCTTGTTTTTTGGGTGAGCTTATCCAGGGGTTGATGGGAATAGGCCTCGAGTTCAAAGATGCGCGCCATATCCTCGGATTGAGCGCCTTTCGTGATGTAGAGGCGCAAATACTGGAAGGCTCTGGGCGCGAAGACGTGCGCTGTCAAGGGGGCCTTATTGCCTCTTATCCCCGCGATCAAATCCATCCATGGACCGCCGGGCGCATCGGCGCATTGAATCTGGAAATCGGCGGTGTTGTATTTTTCCTCCTCCTTGAACGCGCCCAGGACGCCTTCGTGCTTGACGACGACTTTGTGTATCTTGCGCGGTTGGCCAAAATCCACAACGAGCCAATGCGGGCCTTTCGCATTCTTGGCCGATTTCCATTCGTCGCATCCCGTCAGGTTCTTGTCCGTCTCGCGCACGAACCACTGGCCGTCAATGGCCTTCCCCGCGCCATAGTCGGCGCTGAATTGCGAGCTGGCCGTGGCCTTCGAGCCGCAGGAATCGGCGGCGACATTAAATTCGTCATCCATCGCCGCGTCATGTTGAATGGGAATCTCGCGCCCCTCCATGTCAACCATTCGCACGCTTTCCCCAAGATAGCCGGTATCCACGATGTCCGTGCGTGGCCAGGCCTGATCGTTGAAAACTATAATGGGCGTTCCTTTGTCCGATGCGGTCTTGATGCGCGCGGCGATGGCCTGCTGCGCCTCATCCAGTTTTTTGCCTGCGAAGTCGCGAGCGGCCTCCGCTTTCTTTTTGAAGACTACATCGGTCGTGTGGCCCATCTTGCCGCCCCAGCCGTGATCGGCGTATATCTCGTTCATCCACGCCTCGGCGAATTCTTTTTCGGGATAATCCTTGAAGCTGCCCGCGAGCAGGCAACGGATGGTCTGGAACATTTCGGCGGCGGGCAAAAGAACCGCCGCTTCGCGTTTGGCGCTGACGGCCCAGTGATGCGTTGGGCCATGGATATAAAGCCACAGGTCCGGCCGCTCGCCCGCGATCTCGTGAAATTTGGGCACGCCTTTGCCCGCTGCCTCAAAGAAACCGCGCGCCGAAGAGTAGTTCATCTTCGCCACGCCCGCGGTCTGGTTCCAGGCGTTGACCAGCGGATCGAAATCCGTCGGACGCGAGAAATCCTGCGAGTGAAGCAGACACAGCGCCGGCGGGATCGAATACTGTTGATAATAGCCAGCGAGCGATTTCATTTTCGATAGAACCAGGCGGACGCCTTGTTCGGGCCTGGCTTTGAAGATGGGTTCCGCGTTGCAGTAGTGTCCCGGCGTGTATGCGATCACACCTGTGCCATCCGGGCTTTTCCAGTTCCACAGCCCTTCATGGAAGCGGCTGATGATGAGATACGGGATGCCGGCCTTTTTCAGGATTTGCTGCATCTGGAGCGAGCGGCCGGGAACGTCGGGATTGAAGGCCACGACGGCGTCGCAGCCCGGGAAATTCTTCTTCAGCCAGCGCCGTCCGTAATACGTCTCGCGCACGAGCTCCTCGCCCGAGAGCAGTCCCTCGTAAGGCTGGTTGAAGGTTGCGCCCCATTCGAGCCGCCCTTCCGCCGTCAGACGGCGTATCTCTTCCTTGCGGTCCGGATAGCGCTCCAGGAACTCCATCAGATTAACCATGTTCTCCATGACGAAGCAGTAGTCCTTTTTTTTCGCCATGAGATCCAGCGCGGGCAGGATGCAGGAGTTGATGCGATATTCCTTACACGAATTCAAATCGTTCATCCACGCCATGTCCTGATGGCTGGAGGAGAGGACATGGATGGTCCCGTCTTTCCAGAAGAGCGCGCGCGCATCCAGCGCAGCCGGCGCGATCTTTTTCTCAACCAGGGGCGCTTCCTGCGCGGCGCGCGCGCCGTAAATCTCCATCTCGAAGATGCGCGCGTATTCGTTGGCTTTCTGTTCGCCTTTCTCGATTAGGAGCCGCACGAAGCGCGTTTTGATCGGATCGAATTTATGAGTGGTGACGTTTTCCTTATTGCCGCGGACGGGCGGAACCAGCGCGGTCCAAGGGCCTTCGGGACTGTCGCCGCGCTGCAAAGTGAAATCTGAGGTGTTATATTTCTCGCCGTCCGCGAGGGCGCCTTCATGGCGGATGACGGCGCGATGGATCGTCCGCACGGCGCCGAGATCAATCATCAGCCAATGCGGCGTCGCGTTGGCCGCTGAATTCCATTTATCCGTCTCGCGCGCCTGCCAGCGTCCGTCGAGAGCGTTATCCGCGTCATAGCCCTCGCCATAGACGGAGCTGGCTTTGGCCGAGGCGCCCCACTTGAGCATGGCCAGATTGATGTCTTCATTGTTCGCATCCTGCGTCCGGGCGGCGCCTGCCAATCCCAGCATCGCCAGGGCGATCGCAGCAGAAAGGAACGTCCTGCGCGCGGAAAATTTGCGCTTTGTGTGGCGTTTCATTGTGGTCCTTTGAATACCGTTATGATGAAGCTATAGAATATCAGCGCCAGCATTGCGATCACATAGACCGGCAACAGATACAGCACGATTTTGGAAAATTTCGACATTTGCACGCGAGGCATTTTTCAAACCCTCCTCAAAAAAAAACGCGGCGTCAGCGGCTGGCTCTAAGTGCTCTGAATCACAAATTCAGTGACATATTTTTGCCTAAGGGACGAAAGCAATGCGGATAGAAGCGGTGCCAGCTTTTGGAGTAAGGTGGCTCGCCGCCTTCTTTTTTGCGCCAAGGCTATTGAATCGCCAAAAAGAAGGCGGCGAGCCACCGTACTCCAAAAGCTGGCGCTCGCTCCTATCCGCATGAATCTGCTCTTCCTGCATGAGAATTTTCGATAAATCCATGAGATCGCAATTCCGAATATGAATACTAAGATCGGGCGTCCGGACCTTTCATAATGTCCTTGAATAGAATGACTCCCAGCAGCGCATCGTGCGCGTTAACGACGGGGATCATGCGGAAATGATATTTGCCGAAGAGCTCGGTCAGATCGTCGCGCACGTCGGTATCCTGGGCGGAAACCGCCGGCGAAGTCATCAGATCGGAGAGTTTCATTTCCGGCGCGGCCAGAATCAACTCGCGCAAATCCACCAATCCCTCCAGGATTTTATCTTCGCCGCGGATGATGTAGATATAGCTGATGGCGTCCGGCCCTTGTCCGGAATGGCGGATTTTTTCCAGCGCCTCGGCGACTGTGACCTCCGCCGGCATGGCCACGTATTCGTTGGACATCAGCGCGCTGGCCGACGCCTCGCGCTCGGACAAGATCGCGCGGATGCGCGCCGCCTCATCGGCAGGCAGGAGCGCCATGAGCTCGACCACATCATCGTGCGGCAGGACCGTGAAAAGATTGGCCAGTTGCGCGACGGACATTTCCGACAATATCCCGCGCGCGCGCTCCATGCGCAGGCTGGCAATGATCTGCCGCTGCGCGCGCGGCTCGGCTTCAACCAGCGTTTCGGCCGCCTTTTCCGCATCTAGGGCCGAAAACAGGGCCTGCTGCTCCTTGCCGGACAGCTCTTCAAGGATATCGGCCAAATCCTCGCCCGGCAATTCCTGGATCGCGCTGCGCGTGATCGAAAGCGAAACCTTGTCCGTCTTGGTCGCGTCCTCGACCGACAACGGCTGCACGAATTTCCAGGAAATCAAGCGGTCCTTGAAAAAATGCCAGCGGCCCAAACCCCAGCGCCGCAGGAAGCCATTGAACGAAACATCCACGTGGACAATCATGAGCTTGCCGCGCGCTTCAAGGAGGTGGACGTCATTGACCACCTCCGTGCGCCGGCCATCCGTGTCCAGGATTGTCCGCCCCATCAGGTGCTTATCCAACAGGATCCAACCCGGCTGGTCCACGAAGGGTGGATAAGGGCCGCCGTCGGGCGCGGGCTTGACGAAGACGGCGTCTTCTTCGATCTTGACGACCTGTTCCCAAGGAATGAACTCGGTTGGCTTGCCCCAACCGTGATCAAGATAGAATCCCACGGCTTCCGGATAAGGCTCGGTGAGGCGGAAAACCACGTCGCTCAATTTGCCGATGTGGTCTTTGATCTTTCCGGCGCAGACGGGCAGTTTCACAATATCCGTGAAAAACAGCATCCGGAAACCTTCGCCTTTGGCGCGCGGATCGGCGGGCTTGGACGGGCGCGCGGCAGGCTGGATGTTCGCCGGAGTTTTTGAATTCATCGCCATGAAAGTCGCTAAACCTTGATGTGGAATAGACCTGGAAAGACCACGGAAACGGCGTAGAGCGTGGACATCGCGATTACGAAGAAAACTATGGCCCAGTTGGCGATGTTCTGCCAAGTGGTATTCACATATCCCCCCATCAGCGCCTTATCGTTCAGCAGAATGATGAGGAAAATGAGCGACGGCGCCAGCAACGTGACGGCGGCTAGTTGTACGAACATGGTGATCAGGATCAGGGGCGCCTTCGGGATCAGGACGACGGCGCCCGCCGACAGCAGCATCGCAAGATACGCGACATAAAACCAGGGCGCCTCCCGGACGCTGCGATTGAGCGAATGCGCCCAGCCAAACACCTCGCCCATCGCCCAGGAGGTGGCGAGCGAGATGCACAGCGCGCCGATGAAACCGGCATCGAACAAACCAATGGCGAACAAGGTGCGCGCGAACTCGCCGTGCGGGATGAGCGGCGCCAGGGCTTGGGCCGTTTGCTTGGCGTCTTCGATCAGGATCGGCGGCTGGTGATAAAAGAACGCGGCGGCAGTGGTGATGATGATGAAAACGGCGACCAGCGCGGTCAAAAACGATCCGGCGAAAGTGTCCATCTTGCCGTATTTGATGTCGTGGATATCGAGGCCCTTGTCCACGACGGCGCTCTGTTGGAAGAAAATCTGCCAGGGCGTAATCGTCGTGCCGACGTTGGCCATGATGTAGAAGATGAGTTCGCCGGTTATTCCGCCGGGAAATTCGGGGCGATAAAAACCTTTGAGGACGGCGTCCCATCCCGGCGCGGTCGGCGAGCGCATCGCCCAAAACGCCGCCGGGATATACACCAGGTTGAACGCGCAAAAGAGCAAGGCCAGTTTTTCAAACGTCCAGTAGCGCCCCGACATCACCACGACCATCATCAGGAGAGTGACACCGAGAAATGTGATCCAGGCGGGAACGCCGAAGATGGACATGGCTGCCGTCATGCCGATGTATTCGGTCACGAGCGTCAGCCAGTTAACCATCGCCAGTTCCGCCAGGGAAAACCATCCCCAAAACTTTCCGAATCCGTCGAAGATGGCTTCGGCGTGTCCGCGCTTGGTCAGCGCGCCCAACCGCACGGTCATTTCCTGCACGTAGTACGCCATCGGAACCAGGATGAGGATGACCCACAGGAGGCTGAAGCCGTATCGGGAGCCCGTGACGGCATAGGTGGAAATGCCGCCGGCGTCATTGTCGGCCACCATGACGATGATCCCCGGTCCGATAACGGCCAGGAGGGTCAAAGCCCAACGACGGAGCCAGCGAAGGCGATGAATGGATTTATTTAGCCAATACATGATTCGGACCGCGCGAGACTTTGCGCTTGACCGGGCAAAGTCAAGCCCTTTTGCCGGGCGCAAAGAAGGAAAAAGCGTTCCTTTTTCGGTTGCGCGCGCCGGAGTTATGAGGATAGCTATCGGCCTTGTCGAAAGGACGGCGGACATGCGGATTTGGGGAGAATCTCTGGCGGGGAAGGAAGACTTGCGCATCCTCATTGTGAGGCTGAGCGCGCTGGGCGACGTGATCCATACGCTGCCGTGCCTGGACGCGCTGAGGCGGCGATTCCCGAAGGCGCATATTGGATGGGTTGTCGAGGAATTGTCGCGCGAGCTGCTCGATGGCCATCCGCAATTGGATGAGGTTTTCGTCATTCCCAAAAAGCGCTGGCGCAATAAATTCTGGCAGTATTTTTTGCCGGAAATCCGGCCTTTCTATCGCAGGATTCGCAAGCGCAAGTTTGATGTCGCGATTGACTTCCAGGGATTGACGAAGAGTGGGCTCTGGGCATGGGTCAGCGGCGCAAAGACCCGGATCGGCTTGGGCGGCGAAGATTGCCGCGAGATCAACGGCTGGTTCACAAATATTAAAGTGAACCCGGACACCATCAATCCGGGAAGGCCCATCGAGCATATCATCGAGCGAAATTTGAGCTTGCTGAGACCGATGGGAATCGAAGGCCAGGGGTCAGGGATCAGGGGTCAGGGGTCAGGGATCAGGGGTCAGGGATCAGAAGCTGGGGAGGGGGGGCGGCAGCCTCTGTCGGACTGGTCGGACCGGTCGGACGCGTCGGACCAGTCTGACCCGTCTGACAAACCGAAAACCGAAAACCGAAAACCAAAAACCGAAAACCGAAAACCGAAAACCGAAAACCGAGAACTGGCCTATCGCCGCGCGCTGCCGGATCATGCGGAGTGGCGCGCTGTCATTGACGGGTGGCTGCGGCATGAAGGCTTGCCGCTCGATACGCGTTTTATCGCGCTGAATCCAGGCGCGGGATGGGAAACCAAGCGCTGGCCCGAAGAGCGATTCGCCGAGTTGGGCGTCTGGCTCGTCAAGGAAATGCGGCGCAATGTTCTGATCATGTGGGGGCCGCCGGAAGAGACGATGGCGCGGAGAATATTCGAGCTGATGGCCGCCCAAGGCGCCACAGCTGATTCGTCAGTGCCATCATCTCCATCCCCATTCAAGGCTGTCGAGGGCGCCTCCGCTGGATCACCAGCTTCATCCGCATTGATGATAGCCGGTGGCGACAAAGCTGGTTTGACAGCTCCATCTACTCCCTCCGCGTTCATGGCGCCGCGCTTGTCGGTCGGGCTGTCCGTTGAAATGACGCGCCGCTGCGAGCTCTTCATCGGCGGGGACACCGGCCCGACGCATCTGGCTGCCGCGCTCGACGTGCCTGTCGTGGCGATCTTCGGCGCCTCGGACGGCCGCCGAAACCATCCCGGCGGCCGCCGCCAGGTTGTTCTGCAAAAACTAGAAGCCTGCCCGATGGCCCCCTGCTGGAAAACCCGCCCCCCCGAAGGCTGCCAAGGCCTGCAATGCCTGCAAATCATCCGCGTGGATGATGTGATGACGGCAGCAACGAGTCTATTGAAATAGATTTAGGACAATGTTGCCTTCCTTCATGGCTTTTACTTCGGATTCGGCGCAATAATCTGACTCGCCAAGTATTCAGGCTCTGAATCTCCATATCCCCTTTCGAGCGATTGCATAGACATCGTTAGCTGTTCCATGCGTTCCTGAGATATTTCATCCGCATTAGCTACAGAAACGAATGCTTCCGATCCCGATGACGCTTCAATGGGTGACATCAGCTCCAAATGTGTTTCATCAATGACATAGGCTCGAAGCATTTGCATAACACATTCTCCAGTTTTCTCACGAGCGCCAGAACCGGCAGATTCACTTTCGCAGCCAGACTTTTCGTGAAAAATCAAAAGACCTGATATGCAAGACAATCTCCTGTTCTTCGGCGCCGGACAGAAAACTATTGAGCCGGATTGGAATCTCGATTCGTTCAAAGGGCTTGAGCGTATCACCGATTTTGTTCGCCTTTAATTTCTCCCGGATCAGATCCTGCAATTGCGCCAACCTGGTTCCATTGATCGTCATCGAAGACCTCGCCAATTCGTGCGCCAGCGTTTTCTTGGAGGCGTTCCACACACGAATCGCCAGGATATACTCCTCCGGATTGCTGGCGGTCAACCAATTGCGATTTTCGTGCCACTCATATTGCATGAAATACCAATCATCCCAGCGTTCGGGAAGGTGATTCTGCAGGAATTCCTGCAGACGGCGATTTTGTGTCTTCAGGGAAGCGCCAAAGTGAAATTTTTCAGCTAAATCAGATAACATCCAACCATGTTGCTTAAACTCGATGACAGTAAAACCCTGAGGCTTTTCCTCAAACCAAGCGCTTTCGGATTTCGCGGAGGCAATGGCCACCTTATCGCGGTCATATTCAGTGATATGCAGGGGAATCTCTTGAGAGATAGTGACGGACGTACTCAGGCTTCTCATCTCACTTTTGGTTCTCCAATGAGCATCCTCGAGCGTTCGCCTGCAACTCACGCGATATTGACCCGGCGACAGCAGGGGCGCCCAGGAATTCAACAACTGATATGAAATTGCCTTATTCCCTGGCTTCAGCGTGTGCGTATTGCCTATCCCTCCCATGTTATCATGTCCAAGACAAACATATTCCCTGCCCGCTTCATCCGTAATCTGGAAGTAATAGCGCGTATGACGGCTCGGCCAGCAACGGTAATCGCTGCCTTCATAGAAACAATAATCCTTGTCCGTTCCGTTTTCGACGATGAACTCAATCCACATCGCCTCGCCAACGCAGTACTCATCCTTTTGGAAGCGGAAGGTTCCGGTAATATCTCCGGCGCAAGCTGCCTTTGCCATCATCAGACTCATCAACGCCGCCAAGAGGCAATGCTGCTTCCGGAAAGCCAAGACGACGTTCAGCATAGACGTGATTCTTTGCATCGCAGGTATCAAGGCATGGAATGGACGCGCATGGGGCCGTCCGCATCTCATTTGAATACGCTTCATTAATGCGGCGACTGAGCTTCCATATACATCCGCAGGATCGCATTGATCTTCGTCTGATATCCTTTGCCCTGCCGCTTGAGCCAGTCCAGCACGTCAGGATCAAGCCGGATGGACACTGCGCGCTTGGATTCGGGCAATCGAAGGACAGCGGTCTTGAAAAAGCGGGCGCCTAATTTGGGAATATCAGAAAGATCAATGTCTTGGTCTTTCATAGCCTTTAGGCGGCGCCAATCAGTGCCGGTTTTTTTCTTGATATTCTTCACATTCATGTTTCAACGCCTTTCGTACGGATATGATTCGAGTGGCATCGGCTGTTTCAGAAAACACAACCACGGAAATCATGTCATTCAAAACGCCAATGCCAACCCAGCGATCTTCTCCGTAGTCTTCGCGTTCATCAAGTCCGATGAGCATGGGATGATCAAACATCTTCACTGCATCGGCAAAGTCAATGCCATGCTTGCGCATATTCGCGCGGTTCTTGGATTCGTCCCACTCAAACTGTCTTGACATAGTGTATATACACTCCGTGGCTACGTCAAGCCCCAAAGAGGCAAATCCAGCAGCCCGCCCCTGACCCCCAATCGCAGACCCCTAGCCCCTGACCCCTGACCCCTATTTAATCCGCACTTCCTTGCCCGTCTTGCTTGAGAGGTAAACGGCGTCGAGGATTTTTTGGATTACCAGGGACTGCTTGATGGTGGTCAGCGGCTTGTCGAGGCCGAGGATGGCGTCTATCCAGTTGACGTGGCGGTTGCAGTGCGGCATTGGAATCTTTACGCCCGATGGCTTGATGACTTCGTATTCGCCTTTCTTTTTGCCGAAGCGGAAGAGCTGCGCTTCCCATGCCATTGCGCCGCCGGCGTCGCCGAAGAGTTGCACGTCGTTGCGGTTGGCTTCGGCCTGATGCGCGACCCAGGAGACATCGAGCGAAACGGTAGCGCCGTTTTTCATCTTGATGAACGCGGTGGCGAAATCGTCCACGTCGAAGACGTCCTCGCCGCGATCCGAGTAACCCCACCCGCCCTCGCCCAGGCCGCGATTGCCGAACTTGGTGTAGGTCTTGCCGCTAACGGCGACCGGCTCGAAGTTGTCCATCAGAAAGAGGCACAGGTCCAGCATGTGGACGCCGATGTCCAGCGTGCAGCCGCCGCCGGCCATGTCTTTGCGGCAGAACCAGGTGCGCATCCGGGGCGTGCCCGTGCGGCGCAGCCAGCAGGCCTTGCCGTGATAGATGTCGCCCAAATCGCCGCGCTTGACGAGTTCGCGGATGACCTGGCTGCTCTGCCGGTAGCGCATCGTCATGCCGAGCATGAAGACCTTGCGCGCCTTCTTGGCGGCGGCGGCCACCTTCGCCGCTTCGGCGTAGTTGAGGCAGAAAGGCTTGTCGAGCAGGACGTGCTTGCCGGCCTGAAGCGCGGCGATGGCCGTGGAGGCGTGCAGATAGTTTGGCAGCGCGATGCCAACGGCGTCGAGCTCGGGATCGGCGAGGATGTCCTTGATAGCGCGATAAATTTTAGTCGCGCCGCACTTGGCTTGCAGCGCTTTGGCTCTTCCCTCGTGAATATCGCAGACGGCGACGGTCTTGGCCTGCGGATGTTTGTTGATCGAGAGGGCGTGATCCGACGAGATCGCGCCGCAACCGATGACTCCCACTTTCAGTTCCTTCATATTTGTTTCCTTTTCGGTATGGATTTTTTCCTCTCAACCTATCATATAAGGTCGCATGGCCATGTAGTATCACGTATGGGGAGGAACCCAAGGACAGACTTTATGTTCGGGATCCCACCATAAGAATTTGAAATATTGATCCATTAATAGGCCGAATATTCTTTCTTTTCCTGACAAAGCCAATTGAAATAAATAATCCGCCATCATATCAAGATTGATCTCGGTTAATCGGTCGCGCGCCGCTTTGCTGATTTTGTGGAGATCATCAATATAATGGCAGGAAGGAACTCGCTTGATGTCCTCCCATGTCATTGACTCGAAATTTGATAATTTATTAAAAAGATATTTCCACTGATTTGTATCGAACTGAGTCCAGCCAAATGGACCTTCAAAATCCATGCGTGAGAACTTCCACGCCGGCTTTCGGTTTTCCGGGATTGGCTGCGCCGCCGGGTCGAATCGGATAGACTTAATGGAATGCGGAGGCTTTTTATATCGCGTTTTCTTTGTCATAACGCGCTGCTGTCCGGTGGTAGCGAGCTATAATATTCTCCCATTGCGGCATGCGATATTACCCGATGGCCGCGGTCATCATCCGATAATCCTTCTCGCGCATCCTTCCAAGGGCGCTCCATGTGAGTCAAGTCGCTAAGCCATTGGGAGGGTTTTGATCCATAACCATCCAATACAGCTTTGATTGTTTCACGTTGTTCGTCATTCAAGACATCGGGATTGCCTAATGGCCAATCGCTCACGAGAAACTGACCTTTATGCTTTTCATAAACTTCCCGGACAACGGGGCCATTTGTCCAAGCTTCAATGTCTTCTTTGAACAGTGGCCTCTCATCCCAAACCAGTGACCATGCTTGGCAATAGTAGAGCAGCTTCTGCAATTTCATGGCCGTCATCTCCCCGCACGCGCGCAATATATACGCGGCCACGTCATGCGCGCTGATAAGATTTTGTTCTTTTGCCATGTTTTTGTTCCTCGTTTTATTGTCGTTTTATGAAGATTATCAGACACCATTGATTTATTGTCAAGTAGCTAAAACGCCGACAAGGTCTCGCGATAGATCGGCGCCATGCGCGCGGCGATCAGCGGCCAGGCGAAATGGCTTTCGGCATGGGCGCGGGCGGCGGCGGCGCGATTCCTGCGCTCCTGTGGATCGCCGGCCAGCATAAAGATCGTTTCCACCGCCCCGGCGACGTCGCCGGGCGGAACCAACGCCGCAAAAGACGCATCGCAATAATCGCGCGTCGCGGGCAGATCGGTCGTGATGATGGGCAATCCGCAGGCCATGGCTTCGAGAATGGAATTATTCGCCGTGGCGCCGGTCAGCGGCAGCACGAGCGCGCCGGCCTGCTGGTAAATGTCGCGCAAGGCTTCATCGGAAACCGCCGAGCGCCAGGTGATCTGCTCATATTGGGTGAGGCGGCGCAACGCGGGATGATAGCGGTCGCGAAAGGAAACGAGCAGATCGAACTGGATGGATGGCTCGCTGGCCAGCGTCCACTCGATGATTCGGGCCAGCGTCTCGAAATCGCGCAAATGCGATCCGGCAAAGACGCATCGGAAGGGTGATTGTGTCTTGGGCGCCTCTTGCTCCTCCGGCGCCGGGCGGAAGAAGTCAACGTCCACTCCGTGAGGAATCTGGAAAATCCGCGCGGAGCAAATCGAGCGGAAAAAGTCCGTTTGCAGGCTCGAAAGCGTTATGAGCGCATCCAGCGCCGGCAGGCGCTTCAACAGGCGCTTTTGCCTCTGCCACCATTCGGGCGGTTGATGCGCCGTCGCGATGACGCGCAATCCGGGGCAGGAGGCGCGCCGGCATTGCAGAAGGCCCCAATCGTTTTCGAGATACATGACGTGCGCCAGCAGCGGCGACGTGCGCCGGGCTTCCTGCAAAACGCGCCATTCCATCCGCAGGCTGCTCAGGCTGTAATACGGGCTTCCCATCACGCGGGTCAGCAGCGGCGAAAAAAGCAGGTCGCTCGCATTGGTGACTGCATTCGTCAGATCGCGCACAAGCCCTTGGGCAGGGCCGGCCCACTGCGGCGCCATGGCCTCATAGAGTAGATCGTATCCGCTGCGCCGGCCCATGTGACGGAAGCGGTCGCGCAAAAAGACGATGGGCGGCGCGCTGGCCGTTGGCGCATTGCCGCTGGATGGAAGAGGCGCTGTCGCGGAGCGAGCCGTAGTTAAGTGTGACATCGTTGAGCGTGAGGTCGTGGATTCGTCCGGCAAGCCGCCTTCTTTCTGGATGCGCCGGCGCTCTTGAAGCAGATGAGCCGAGCGCGTCCATTGGCATCGCGCCAGTTGATAAGCGTCGCGCGAGCATGTCGCATGCTTGATCTCTGAACGCGCAGCGCACAAGGCATAATGAATCAACGAATGAATAAGGCGCGCAGCCTGCCACGCCCGTCCCCGCCAAGGTTCGCGCCGCGCCACCGTCGCTCCCAAGCCGGCATAAACCCGATTGAAATATTCCCATGTCATCCGGTCCGGCCCCACGACGTGCCCCACGACCATTGCCGGTTCATAAATCAGCACGCCACCCGCCCGCGCGATGCGCCCGGCCAGGCGCGTCTCTTCGTCGGCTAACAACTGCGCGCCGGTGCGTCCCAGCGCCTCATTGAAGCCGCCCAGGTCGCGAATCCACGCCTTGCGCATCGCCAGATTGCCTCCGCGCGCGTATTCGCCGCTTGTCAGGCGCAATCGCGACGGTCCCAGGTCCAGTTCGCCGAAATAAGGCCTCAGAAAGGCGCCCAGCCACGCAGGAGGCGGCGTTTTGAAGGCGAGATAAATCCGGCCGCATACCACGTCCGCGCTGGTCTCCTGGATGCATCGTTGCAGCGCTTCGAGCCAGGTGGAGTCAAGCAGAACATCGTCATCGAGATAAGCGACCCAATCGCCGCGCGCTTCTTCCAGTCCGCGGTTGCGCGCCGGAGACAGGCCCTGGCGTTTCTCGCGGGTATATCGCAGGGAAGGCCAGCGACGCGCCCATTCCTCGATGATCGCGCGCGTTTCGTCTGTTGAGTTGTTATCCACGATGATCAGCTCGTGTTCAATCCGCGCGCACGCTTCCTGCCGGAAAAAACTCTCCAGCATCTCACGCAAGGCGCCCGCCCGGTTATATGTGCAGACAATGACAGAGATCATTGAAGGAAGATGGCCGATGGAATTATCAATTCTTTGCATGATGCGTCTCGCGGCGCAACTGCTCTATAAGCACAAGCCCTATATCGCTGAGCGATGAAAAGCGGTATCTATCCA
>JAPLSP010000525.1 GCA_026398575.1 Candidatus Sumerlaeota bacterium
GGTCGGCCGCGGCGAGTATTTGGCCGATGTTGGAATTCGTCATGGACGCAATAGGATTGGCAAAATTCGGATGGTTCAGAATATTGAAGGCCTCCGCTCTTACTTGAAATGTATGTTTCTCTCGTATGACAAAGTTGCGCACGAGAGACACGTCGAAATTGAAGGCGCCGGGGCCCACGAGATTGTTTGCCCCGGAATTGCCGTATGTTCCGGCGGCATTGGCGCGAAACGCGGCGGTGTTGAACCACCGGGCGAGGGAGGGCTTGACAGCATGAGGGTCGCCGACGATGTCCGGCCTGTCGTTGCCCATGGCGGTAAGTGAGTTATCTTTGCCTGAAGCAACTGAGAACCAGAATCCACTGCGCTTCGTTAAAATCGCCGACAGTTGCCAGTTTCCGAAGAGTCTCTGGGCAGTGCGGGCGCTGAAATCAGGCGTCATCGCAACCAACGAGGCATTGAATATGTGCCGTATATCGGCGACGCAGTTGCCGCGGTCCGCCTTGCGGTCAAGCGGATTCTGGTAATCCGAACCTCCCACGGCGCCTTTTGCGTCTCCCTCGCTGATGCAGTGCGACCAAGTGTAGTTAACCAGTACGCTGAAATTGCGTCGCAGCCGGCGATTGGCGGACAGTAGAAGGGCGTTGTAGGACGCGTTAGCGCCATTGTCGCCATCCGACAAGGTGCTGATCAGCGCTACGTCGACTGGATTCTCGAGCGAGAGGATGCGCCGGTCATTCGTGTTCGCCACCGTGGAACAGGGTTTTCCAGCGCAGTTCCCAGGGATATACTTGGCGGGATTCAGATACCTGCTGATCAACCGATGCCTGGACGCGTTGCCCAGGTAACTCGCCGAAAGAAGCCAATCGGCCGCTACTTGGCGCTGTATGGTCAGATTCCACTGCTGCATATAGGCAGGCTGAAGATCCAACGGCAAGATCGTGAAGGCGCCTCCTGGGGGAAACGCAGCGTCCGGTCCGGGCGGGAACTTTCCCGGAAACGGGTTGCCTCCGGGAAAACCAAGATAGGGATTGCCGAATCCACCTGCTGGGGCGTAGATGTTAATCGAGCTGGCAAATGGCGGATTAACGCCAAACCGGTTCCAGTTCTGCAAATGCGGGAAATCGTAAAGAATGCCATAGGATGTCCGAATCGTCATCCGACCGTTGCCCGCCGGATCCCAGACAAATCCAAGACGCGGGGCGAGATTGCCCAGATGGTTGCGGACACCGCCCGGCGGGACACCGGGATCGCCAGGATAAAACATCCCGGCCGGCGCATTCAGGAACCTCGCACTCCTCGTCCTCGCGAGGAAGGCGGCATGATCGAAAACGCTTGCCTGCCCGAATTTGTCATGCGCCGGGAAATAGGGCTCCCAGCGCAGGCCGGCGCTGACCGCGAGGCGGGAACTGACACGGAACTGGTCTTCCGCGTACAGACCCAGATAATTCTGCTTCAATCGCAGATTCTGGACATTCCCCTGGTGAAAAAGGCTTGGCAAGCCGAGCAGAAAATCGGCCAATGAATCGCCGGTCTGGGTTCCATCGAAGGTGTACGTGGCGGCAGTCTCGGTCTGGATCTCGAAAATCTGGCCATTGTGAATCGAGTCCAGCCCAAACGAGACTTGATGCCTTCCACGGACGAGATTCATATCGTCGGCGAATTGCAGCGAGTTGTTGCCGATGATCGCGCTCGAGCACGTGCCGCAACTCGTGGAAAAGCGCCCGTTCACGTTGATACTGGGAAAGTTCCCTGGCGACGGGGCGATGTTGAGTCCGATGTCCTTGGCTTCGATGATATTCGCCGCCGGTCCGCGCGCGATTCGTTTCCGCGACCACGTGAAATGAAAACTATTAATCGTATTCGCATCAAAACTGTAAGTGTCTCCCAGCGCCAGCGTCTGCACGCGATAACGCGCCCCAGGGTTGGTGGTAAGTAAAATGTTCTTCCCGTCAAACACCGCCGGATTTCGGAAATCGGCGATAAAGTACCGTCCAAAGATGGAATGACGTTCGCTTCGGATCCAGTCCACGCGGCCGATAACCTGGTCTTCGTTTTGGTTATCCGGCACTCCAAACAGGTGCTTTCCACAAGCATCGCCGGATTGAGGGACGTACTTGAGCAACGCCAGAGCTTGAGGGCTGAATCGCGAGGGATCGATGGTGTTATTCGGGAAGGGCCGACC
>JAPLSP010000390.1 GCA_026398575.1 Candidatus Sumerlaeota bacterium
ACGAGATGGTAACGCCGTGGGACATAGATGGGGACGGAATAGACGAAGTGATGACGATGTGGTTTGATACGACGGCCCCCCAGCCGGCGCCCCTGGGAGCGCGGGCGTCCCCGCCCGCACAATCCGATACGGCCGCCCCCCAGCCCATTCCTTACGTGGTGGTCCTCGACGGAAAGACCGGCTTGGAAAAAGGGAAACTCAAACTTCCGCCGGGAGGAGGCGAAACCGGCCTGGGCTATGTGCCGGGTCTGGGAAACCATTACTGCACGATCGCGTACCTGGACGGGCCAAACGAGCAGCCTTATTTCTGCATATCCAGCGGCGAATACGAGGATGGCTCGGTCTGGGCGTTTTACTGGGATGGCCAGCGCCGTCAGATCGCGCTCAAGTGGCAATATAACCACACCTCCATCCACCAGGGATGGATGAAGAAGAATCTTTGCAGCGGCCATCACGGGCTGCAGGCCTATGACATGAATGGGGACGGGCGGGACGAAATCATTTATGGAGGGACCATCGTCAGCGCGGACGGCGCCAAGATCTGGTCGTTAAGCGATTTGTACGGGATTGGGCATGTTGACGGCGTGACCGTGGGGCGCCTGAATCCGGCTGAACCCGGGCTGCAAATGTATTACCACACCTCGATCAGCAGTCCGGTTCGAGCCATGATGGTCAGGGCCAAGGATGGCTCGGTGATCTGGAAACGGGATGGAGGCGGCTACCCCGACGATATCCATCATGGCTGGTGCTGCAAAATACGCGCCGATCTTCCCGGATGGCAATGTCGGGCCTGGAGCAAGTTGCTCGTGAACACGTCCGCCAGCGGCATGGATAAAGTCTTCGGCTGCGACGGCGCAGACTTGGATATGGGCGGCAAAAAAAACGGCGCGGACACTTACCACAGGCCGCCGGAGTGGACCGGAGACGATATTTATGAGTTCGATCCGCCCATGATCTCCTGGACTGGAGGGGACAATATCCCGAAAGGCTGGAGTTATGCGGCGGACGTGGGTGGCGGAAGCATGCATGGCGCGGAAGAGATCATATCAGTGCCGCTGGACGGGAAGGGCCGGACCGTACAGATCCGGTTCAACCTGAACGCAAAGCCCTACCCGTCCCGATGGCAGAACCGGCATTACCGGCAGGATGTAACCAGCTTTGGATCAGGATATGGCTCAATGAGACTCACGCCTCAAGTGGTGGAAGACGTGCCTCTCCCACAGACTGCTCCAAGCAACTGAACCATTCCTTTAATGCGGCGGATTTGCATAGCTGGAGGCAAAGGATTTCGGCTTTTTTGTTTTTCCCCTTTTCGTTTGACTGAATTCCTGCCTCGCCATACTATCATGCGGACTGACCATATATGAGCGCAGGCAATGGAGGCTTGATAACGCTGGGAACGCCATAACCGGCGGATTCGATTTCAAC
Organism: Candidatus Sumerlaeota bacterium; assembly: GCA_026398575.1. Next base: position 1,429 of record JAPLSP010000390.1, read on the forward strand.
GAATGGGGAATCGCAATGATCGCATCATTTCGTTTTGCTTTAGCATCCAATCGCGGAAGAGCCTTCGCCATCATTATGCTTCTCTGCGGCATGGCAGGCGGCGCCGCGCTGGCCGATCCTTCAGTAATCTATGTGGACGCCGAAAACGGCAATGATCTGTATTTCGGGAACTCTTGGACCTTGGCAAAGAAGACGCTTCAAGTGGCCATTGACACCGCTGCGATGAACGGCGTGCCGCAGGTTTGGGTCAAGGCGGGGACATACAGCGAAGCGCGCCCAACCTCGAACGGCTCGCTTTTCATGCGGAGCGGCGTTGCGCTTTATGGCGGCTTCGCCGGCGGCGAAACGGACCTGTCGCAGTCCGATCCCTTGTTTAATACGACCACGATAGACGGCGCGACGGCCAACGCCGGCGCCGCCTCGCGCCACGTGGTCGTCATGGACGGGATCACCACCGCCCGCATTGACGGCTTTACTGTCACAGGAGGCTATTCGCCAAACCCAAGCTCAACAGAAAATGCCCGGGGCGCCGGAATCTTTTGCCGGGATCTATACAGCAATGCCTGCGAAATTGCCCGCTGCAACATCAGCACCAATTCGATGGAAGGACGTGTCCCGCCAACAGAGGCCGGTGGGGCTGGAATTTGCTGCCTGAACTCATCGCCAGGGATTACCAGCTGTGTGATCAGCGGGAACACCGGGATCTACGGATGCTACGGAGGCGGAATCTATTGCGATACGTCATCTCCCACAATCCAGGATTGCGTCATCAGCGGCAACTACGCCGGAGGCGGGTATATGTATAGCAGCGCCGGAGGCGACGGCGGTGGAATCTACTGCACGGCTTCAGCGCCGGAAATCCTTCGATGCGTCATCATTGGGAACTACTCCAAGAATAATGGCGCCGGCATTGGCTGCAATTATTCCCAGGCGGTCATTGCCGACTGCTATATCAGCTCGAATTCCTCTGGCCTAAATGGCGGCGCCATTTCCTGCTGGCAATCCTCCGCAACGATCCTGAACAGCGCCCTAAACGGCAATGAGGTAATCGGCGAAGGCTCCGGCGGCGGAATATACTGCGATTCCTCGAATCTGACAGTCATCAATTGCGGGATCAGCAGCAATGCCACTCAAGCGAGAAAGAGCCGTTATTATAATGGATATTCCGGAGGCGATGGCGGCGGAATATCTATTTACTACGGGTCTGTTCTTTCGTGTCAAGATTGCATCATCAGCAGCAACGTCGCTTCGGGGGGATTCTACTCGAATGGGCAGGTTGGAGGCAATGGCGCGGGAGTCTATTGCGAGTATCAATCTGCGGCGTCATTCGACGGCTGCGCCATCCAGGGCAACCTCTCCTCCGGCGGCGGCGACGGCGGCGGCATAAATGCCAACGCTTCGTCGCTGACGATCCTTAATTCTGAAATCAGCGGCAACAGTTCTTCTGCCGGCAACCCGCTCGGTGTCCAGGGAGGCAGAGGCGCCGGAATCTTTTTGTATGGCGCTCCGCTGTCCATCATTGATAATTGCGCGATTCTCAACAACAGCACTCATAACGTGGCCGACGGAGGCGGCATTTATTGCGAAAGCTCGGCATCGTCCATCACCAACTGTGTCATCAGCGGCAATTCCGCTGCTTCGCTGGGCAGCGGCGGCGGCATCTGCTGCAACCAATCGTCGCCCGCAATCCTGAACTGTGTCATCAGCGGCAATTCCGTGCGCGCAGGCATGATACCGGCCGCATACTACGGAGAAGGCTTGGGCGCCGGGATATATTGCAGCGGCTTGGCGCCGGTGATTGCCGGTTGCCGGATCACCGGCAATTTCGCGCTCAACGGAGGCTTTGGCGGCGGAATCGCCTGCAATTTAAGCGCCGCCGAAATCCGCAATTGCATTATTGACGCCAACGTCGCGCAGGTGGGAGACCATAGCGGTCCAATTGGAGGCGGCGGCGGCGGGATCTATGCATTCCAGTCCTCGCCCATAATCACCAACTGCGTGATCACCGGAAATCCGGCCTATAAAGGCGGCGGAATCAATCTTGCCGATACCAATACCGGCAGGCTCACCAACTGCATCATCAGCGGCAATAGCGCCGTTTCCCAAGGCGGCGCGGGCGTTTTGCAGACCAGAGATACGAGCGTCATCCTCAACTGCACCATCAGCGGAAATACGGCGCCGTCCGCTGGAGGAATGCTGATCGCGGACAACTCGAGTCCGGTATTCACCAACACGATCTTCACGAGCAACAGCCAATGCGCGATTTATGAAGGCGTCGGCATCTGCGATCCGGCGCTGACGAACTGCCTTTTTTTCGGCAATCCCGACGGCGACTACTTTAATGGCGACAGCGTCACCACGCTGACGGGCGTTCCACTTATCAATGATCTCATCAACTATACAGGGCAGAAGAACAGCGGCAATGTGGGGGGCGATCCGAAATTCGTCATGGATTATCGGCTGGGCGCCGGTTCGGCGGCCATTGACGCGGGCACGAGCGCCACGGCGCCCGTGACGGATATCGCGGGAACCACACGCCCGATTGATATCCCCGGCGTTGGAACGAGCGGGACGAATGCCTTCGATATTGGCGCCTATGAAGCGCCGCTGAACTATGCGGCGCCGAAAGCGCCCAGCAATCCGTCTGGCCTGGCTGTTGCGCCGGATTCGATTGCCTGGGGCTGGCAGGACAACTCCGATGACGAAGACGGCTTCAGGGTCTTTTGCGGTTTGGGTTCGGTAGCCCCTGAAAGCGCATCTGCAGCGGACTTGGCCGCCAATACGACCAGCTGGACGGCCTCGGGGCTTCTCACCAATACACAATACTCATTTCAGGCGCTGGCGTACAGTAGCAGCAGCGGCGCCAGCGACCGGACGGCTAATCTTTCGCGATATACGCTGGCGGTCGCGCCCGCTGCGCCGTTCGTTGGCGATCCGACGGCGGCATGGCTCGACGTGGCTATTCGCGCGGGCGACGGCAATCCAGCGAACACCGAATATGCGATCTATTGCGAGACCGCCGCGCAATGGGCGCTGCGTAGTGGCGGTATGGCCGCGACACCCACCTGGCTGACGGCGAGCGAATGGAGCACGACAACCCTTCGCGGTCTGGCGGAGAACACGTCCTATACCTTCAGTGTGCGGGCGCGAAACGGCGACGGAGTCGAAACCGCGAACGGCCCGTCCGCGACGGCGGCCACGTTGGTCCGGCAGTATCACCTGGGCGTCATCGTCCTGGTGGGAACCGCGACGGTTACGCCGCCGGGCAACATCTACAGCCCGGGAACCACGGTGACGGTGACGGCCATCCCCGGCGCCGGCTATCACTTTGAGCGCTGGGGTGGCGACGTTCCAGCCGGCCATGAAACGGACAATCCGCTGACCCTCGTCATGAACGGCGACAAGATTTTGGGGCCAAGCATTCTGCGCGATATGGGAACGGTCGTGGTCTTCGCGAAGCCCTCCAGCGCGGCGTGGACGCTGACCGACGCCGACGGCGGCATCACGACCGGAACCGGCGCCGCCATGCTGTCCAACATCCCGGCCGGAGTAGTGATAGCGCAATGGGCCCCGCTTGGCGGATTTGAATTGCCATTATCCAACCCCACGCGGCAAACGCTCAGCCGCGACGCGATCCTGACGATGGAAGGCCGCTACACGCTGCCAGTCAGCCTGATGAGCGATTTGCTTTTAGGGCATCTGGCCAATCCAACGCGCGAGCAGATCGAAGCCGCCGACGTGAATCAGGACGGCGTCATCAGCCTTGCCGATCTCATGGCCTTGATCGCCGCAGGGCGCTAAGCCCGCACACCACGCGACAGTCACAACCCCGGCGCAGGACTTAAAGGCGATAACGGGATTATCTCTTGCGTCAATTCACTGGCGAAGCATACACGCGGCGGGCTAGAATCCTTTCACACGGGGCGTTCTGAAAGGTCGAGCGCTTGCAGGATTTGCAGATTGTTTTCATAAGGGAAATCATGCTCCGGCGCTTTCTCATTGTTCTCCTGCCTTTTCTGGCGCTTGTCTCCGGATGCGCGATGCGTTCCTCGCGCTCTGGCGAGACGGCGGCTTTGCATCCCGCCCTGGCGAAGGCGCGCCTCGTCCGGCCCGAGCCGGCCGGGCCGTCGCTGCGCCTGAACACTGACGCCGATGCCGCCGCCGGCAATCCTATCCTGGACTTCATGTATTTTGTGCCGCTGATCTCGCCGGAACCGGTTTTCAGATCCGTCAGCGCCGGCAATACGCAGCGCGCGCGCGTCGTGTCCATCACGCAGCACGTCAACGGGACGTCGTTTAAGGCGGCTTGCGAATTCGAGATCACCGGCGAAGGGCGCCAGCGCAATGTGATGGACTACGCCGAAAAGGTCCGCCGCTCGGAAAAACGGCTGGCCGGCGGCGGCGCGCTGGAACGCCAGCTCGGCAGCATCACGGTGGAGGGCGCCGGGCAGGGGCGCGTCGAGATCGAGGGAGAAATCACCCAACTCGTCCCTGTCGTTACCGAGGTGCGCCTGTGCTTCAACCCCGGCGATCGCCCCAGTCCGGTCACCATCGGCCTGTTCGACATCCGCCGGATCAACAACCGGATACAAACGGACAACGAGATGGAGGCGCGGGTCAACACGCTGATCTTTCGCCGCACGCCAGGGCCTGCGACAATGCTCGTCTCGCTGGCCTCGCTCAATCGAAAGGGCGCCGGCGAAGGGCTCTGGTCCAGCGTCATGAGCGGAATCCAGGCCAGAGCCGCGAACCTGTTGATCCCGCCGGTCTCCATCGAATCCGGAGGCCGCCAGGCCATGCTGGACCTCGGGCTGGCGATTGCTTCGCAGGCCTCAGAGTTCACCTTCCCTCGCGCCCGCAATCTGCAGCCAGCGCCGATACAGGAGTGAAAAAAGAGGCAATAGCAGCAAGAAATAAAATAGCCTTCCCTAGATTAATTGGCGGCGAATGGTAGGCCGCCTCGCTCCGTCGGGCGGCCAGGCGCGCTAATGCTGCCCGGCTGGTAAATGAGCGCGCGGCGCCGCCCGACGGAGCGGGCCGGCCTACCATTTGCCGCCAATCTTGGTAGATCACGTTTTTCCTTTCCCGGTGAATGCAGGCTTGTGAGCGCTTGATGACACTATGACTTGATTTGCACGAGACATTGTTCCTGGAATTCCCCTTGTTTTCTCCTTGAAACGCTCGCTGGATAAAGATCAGATTACCTCCATTATTCATTCACATGGAGGCCGATCATGGGAGAGCGGATTCGGAGCGCGATTGCCGCGTTGGTGGCGGATGAGGAATTGTCGGGAGAGGAAGCGGCGGGGGTGGCCGAGGAAATCATGTCGGATGCGGCCACGCCGGCGCAGATTGCGTCGTTTATCACGGCGCTGCGGCTGCGCGGGGAGACGGTCGAACACATCGTCGCCTTCGCCAAGGTGATGCTGGAAAAAGTCGAGCCGATGCAGACGCCCGAAGGGAAAATCCTGGACATCGTCGGGACGGGCGGCGACCGGGCGGGGACGTTCAATATCTCGACGACCGCCGCGTTCATCGCTGCGGGCGCGGGCGCGATCGTCGCCAAGCACGGCAACCGGAGCGTTTCGAGCGTGTGCGGCAGCGCCGACGTGCTGACGGCGCTGGGCGTCAATGTGTCGGCGCCGATTGCGGCTTCCGAACGCTGTCTGCGTGAGGCGGGGATCGCCTTTCTCTTTGCTCCGACGTTTCATCCGGCGATGAAGTATGCGATCGCCCCGCGCCGCGAGATCGGCATCCGCACGATCTTCAATCTGCTGGGGCCGCTGACGAATCCCGCGCGCGCCACGCATCTGCTCGTCGGCGTCTATGACGATGGATTGACGGAGCTCTATGCGCAGGTATTGCGCGAACTGGGCGCCAGCCGCGCGATGGTCGTTCACGGCTCGGATGGACTCGATGAGATCACCACGACCAACGTGACGGAGGCTTCGGAATTGAAAGCGAATGGGAGCATTCACACGTATGTGATTGATCCGAACAAGTACGATCTGCCGGTCGCCGAGATGAGCGATCTGGTCGGGGGCGCGTCAGCGGTCAATGGGCGGATTGTCCTGGATATTCTGAACGGCGCCGCCGGGCCGAAGACCGACATCGCAATGCTGAACGCGGCGGCGGCGATTTATCTGTATGGTCTGGCCGATTCCATCGAGGAAGGCATGCTCGCCGCGCGCGCCTCCATCCAATCCGGCTCGGCGCGGGAGAAACTGGAACAGATCAAGCTGATCACCAATGAAACTGCATGACGTGACGCGCGCGCTGGGGCTCGAGACGCCGCCTTATCCCGGCGATGCCGCCTTCGCGAGGGTCTGGCAGGCCTCGCTTGCGCGCGAGGGCTATAATATCGCATCGCTCGCGATGTCCACGCACACGGGCACGCACGTGGACGCTCCGCGGCATTTTTTCGATGATCGTCCGGCGCTCGATGAAATCCCCATCGAGCGCTTTTTTGTTCCGGCGTTATTGGTCGAATGCGATGCGCGCGATATGATCCGCCGGGAAGACCTGGAGAATGGAACGGCGGGCGGGATCGCGCCGGGGGGGATCGCGCCGGGCGAGGCGCTCATTTTGAAAACGCGCAACAGCCTTTTGCCGTTTGATCGTTTCAGCGAGGAATACGTTTATCTCGATGTGGACGCCGCGCAATGGATTGTCGAGCGGAAAGTGTCGCTGCTCGGATTCGATTATTATTCGGTGGATGCCTTTCGCGATGCGGAATCGAAGGCGCATCATGTCCTGCTCAGCGCGGGCGCGCTTATTGTGGAGAACCTGGATTTGCGAGCCGTCGAGACGGGGCGCTATCGGCTCGCCTGTTTCCCGCTGAAAATTCCCCATAGCGACGGCTCGCCCTGCCGGGCGATACTGATTGGCGAGGAATGATCATGGAGAACTTAGCGCGGCAAGCCACAAGCTAATGTAAAATGAAAAATGAGAAATGAAAAATGAATGACCTATTTTGCAGCAGTATCAGAAATTTGAAAATAATTTTGCTCATAGCCTGTCCGATTCTGATTTTAGCCTGCTTCAGCAGGCTCTTCTTTGCATTGGCCTTTAGGCGGGGTGAAGGCAGGGCGCTCTTTCCTCAAGCGCGCTTCAGCGCGGCTTCTCGACATGCTTCAGCGGCATATCCTTCGGTCATTTGCTTTTGCTAAAGCCGGTCGAGAAGCCGCGCTGAAGCGCGCTCCATGTTAGATTTTGCCTCCCGACACCCCTGCTAAAGCAGGGTGCAAAGAAGAGCCGGCTGAAGCCGGCTAATGCTGATGCCGGTTTGCCGTATCAGCTATTGTCTTATGTTTGGGGCAGCAACGGACCAGAAACAATAAGAAAGCGGCAAGCCGTCTTATTCCCAAAGCTGGCGCTGTTCTTTGAGGGCATTATTTTTAATTTGTTGGCGAGATGGAAATAGCATCCCTAATTTTTTTTCGAAAGGTTTACTTATGCTGAATGATCGCGCTGCTAATTATTGCCAATTCTATGTGGCTTGGATAATGCGGATTGCGGGCGTGTGCGTGGCGATGGCGCTTTGGGTTTCGCTTGCGGCGGCGCAGACGGGAGCGGATTCCGCCGCGGACGCTGCAAAAAATCTGGAGCAGGGCTTTATCTCTCCGCCGCAGAGCGCGGGGTTGCGGGCGTATTGGTGGTGGCTCAATGGCAATGTGACCAAGGACGCGATCACGCGCGATCTTGAACAGATGAAAGCCAAGGGGATGGCGGGCGGCGTGATCTTCGATGCCGGCGGGGCGACCCAGGGCGGACATAAAGCCGTTCCTGCCGGGCCGGTGTTCGCCAGTCCGGAGTGGCGCGAGTTGTTCAAGCACACCGTCAAGGAAGCCGACCGCCTCGGCCTGACGCTCAGCCTGAGCATTCAGAGCGGTTGGAACCTCGGCGGCCCGAACGTCAAACCCGAAGACTCGGCCAAGCGCTATTCATGGTCCGAAACGCAGGTCAAAGGTCCTGCGAAGCTGGACCAGGTGATCGCGGAGCCGAAGCAAAAGAACAGCGGCTACTATCGCGACATCGCTGTGGTGGCGTATCGTCTGGAAGGCGCCGCGAAGCAACAGGCCGAAAGTAATTTCTCAGGGATAACCGCCAGTTCGTCCCAATCCAGCTCCTCGCCCGATGCGGCGATGGATGGAAATGCAGAAACCTGCTGGGTCTCCAACGGAACCGCTCCGGGAGATGGCCCGACCGCGAAACGCCCGCAATGGCTTCAGCTCAGCTATAAAAATCCCGTCGCCGCATCCTCGCTCTCCGTACTAGGCCGTACCGGCTACGGTCCGCGCGAATGCGAGCTGCAGGCATCGGACGATGGCAAGACATTCCGGAAAATCAAGCCCTTCTCAATGGAGAACAGCAAACAGGCCAAGGTCGCATTTGAGGAAACGAAGGCGGCGTGTTTCCGCCTGGTTATTCTGGACTCTTATGATCCGAAGGAGCCCAAGACGCCGCGCAATGTGCAGGTGGCTGAATTCTCGCTCGGGGGCAAAGAGCCGATTCCGAGTTCGCGCAGCGGCGGTCGCAAACCGATTCAGCGCTTCGATGAAAAAACTCTCAGCAGGGAAATCGGCGGCTCGGCGCCGGATTGCTCGTTTCTGCTGGACGATTTTCCCGGGGCGCCAGGCGAAGAGGATTGCCGCAGCAAGGACGTGGTGGACTTGACGGATCGGATGGACGCCAGCGGGCGGCTGAAGTGGGATGCTCCGGAAGGGGCGTGGATGATTCTGCGCTTCGGTTATAGCCCGAGCGGTTCGAAAGTTTCGACCTCGAGTCCGGGCTGGGCTGGAATGGCGATTGATTATCTCGACTCGCAGGCGCTGATTAATTATTGGAAAGAGGTGGTCGCGCCGCTGATCGAGGACGCCGGGCCGCTCGCGGGAAAATCGCTGAAATACCTGCATACGGACAGCTGGGAGTTGGGCGGCGTCAACTGGACGCCCAAATTGCCGGAGATGTTTCGCAAGCGGCGGGGATACGACATGCGGTCCTACCTGCCGGCGCTGGCGGGAAAGATCGTGGACAACCGCGCGATCACCAATCGCTTCCTGCATGACTTCCGCAAGACCGTCGGCGATTGCGTCGCGGACAATCACTACAAGCTGTTCGCGGAGTTGGCGGCCAAGCACGGCATGGAGATTCACCCCGAATCCGGCGGTCCGCACGGAGCGCCGGTGGATGCGCTCAAGTGTCTGGGGCGCAGCGGCGTTCCCATGATGGAATTCTGGGCGCTGTCGCCGCACCGCCCGACCGACGCGACCCGCTTTTTCGTCAAGCAG